>DATMPD010000070.1:0-6589 GCA_035567955.1 Edaphobacter sp. | reverse complement strand
CAAGACGATAATGCGGCTGGGAAGTTCTGGTTCACTCTCTTCCTTGTTCGCCATCTTGTTCGCTATCTCGTCCTTTCCGCGGGGTACCCCTCCCCCCCCATTGCCCGGCGATAACTCTTTTGTTTTTAATGGTTTACGGTTAATGATGGTTTGCAAAATATTCATAACAAATAAGTTACGTCCAAAATATTCCATCGAAAGGAGTTAGCCTGGAAAATCCGGTCTCGGATTCTTCCGGTGATTGTTTTTTTTCTCTATTTTAAGTATAGCGGTTTGAAGGTAACTAACTTGCAACCTACATTTCCTTTTGTTTGAGTAATTTATGGGGTTTCTGGGCTTGACATGCGATTTTTGGGCTGAAAACGCGAAAAATAAATTGGGGGCGAGGTAACGGCAATCGAATCAGTGGGTTCTGGCTGCTGTTTTGTGGCATGCTCTCCGCAGGACAACCAAACCCTGGTTTTGCCTCGTCCCTAAAAAGGCAAGGGCGGAACGAACGCGAAGGAACGCGAGGCAACGCAAGGAGCACGACGATGTCCGATTCGAACTCAGTGGGGGTAAGGTACGGTTCGCCGACTAACCGGGCACCACGCGGGAAAGCCCGACTTCCATCAAAATAGGAGATTTTTCCTTGGGGTTACTGCAGCTTCGCATATTCCGACTTAGCTGCAATGAAGATGGGAATGTCGGTGTCGGCGTCTTTCCAGAGCGTGAAGAAATTCTGATAGGAAGCACGCGCCTTGACGTAGTCGCCCGATAGGGCATGCGCCCTGCCCAGCTCAAGATGCGCCAGTGACCCAATCGGCTGATTCATGACAATGCCCGGATGATCGATCAACTTCTGAAACTCCGCGGCAGCGGCTACGCCGTTATGTGCCGCCATATACGCATGCCCCCTCACCCACACCGGGTAGAGATAGGGAAACCCTAATGGTCCACCCAGTTCATACGGCGCCGCTGCTTCAAGATTCAGAATTCCCTGCGAGGGATTGTTCTTGCTGATTTCGATGGCACCATGGATGGTTGGCAGGCAGTAGAGTTTTAGCATCGTATCCGTGGAGGCGGTCCTCTCCCTCTCCAGTTGCTCGACAAGCCTCTTCGCTTTTGCCGTGTCCCCCAAGCGTGCAAGGGTTAGCGCTGCCAGCAATTTGACAGCGCTCCCCGACTGCAGTGACAGCGCCGCATCTGTGTTTTCCCTCGCTGCGGCGGCGTTCCCGAACTCGGCTTCGCGCAACCCTGCGAACGCCCGCCATAGCGCCGCCGTCTCCTTCGAGTCGGCGCGCACCGCGGACTCCGACGCTCGTCGCGAATCATCCCGCGCCCGCACGAGCCTCCCATAATAGGAGTCTGTGTCTGCCTGTCCGGAGAGCATCGCATCTTCATCTCCTGCACGCCCCGCCGCCCAGGCGATCTGTTGCTCCATCCCCTTACTATCACCTCGCCGGAAGGCCAGGAGATAGAGATTCCCCCGAATGTCGAGTCCGTCAAAACCCTGCGCCTGGGCCTCTCGCAATATCTTCTCCGCATCGTCCAACCTGTCCAGCGCAATGTACTCAAAGGAGAGGTTGCCGTATCCGGTCACCGTCGGCTTGAGACGCAGCGCCTCTTGTGTCTCGACCACTGCTTTGTCGTATTGCCCTAGCTGCTGGTAGATGACGCCGAGATTTAAAGGTGGTGTGTTATCCCTGGGGTAGCTCTTCGACCACAGTTCATACTCTCCAATCGCCTTCTCCAGCTCTCCCGTGACGGTGAGGTAGTAACTCGTCGCAATTCGGTATCTCTCGTTCTCGCTCACCCGGTCCCGCAGCTCATACGCCTTCGTTGCATTCTCCGCCGCCAGATCTCCCTGATTGAGATTGAAATACGAGGCGCCCAGTGCCGCGTACGCTATTGCAAAATTCGGATCGAGTTCAATCGCACGCTTATAGAAGGGGATCCCTTCCGCGTCACCTATCCTGCGTGCCGTCCTGCTCCCCTCGCTGTACGCCTTCAATGCGTCCAGCGAAGGCGTGGTCACTTCTATCGGCACATCGAACTTTTCCACCGTGGCCAAAGATTCGCCGAGGTTGTTCCTCAGCTTCCCTGCTGCCTTTCCCAGGGTCTTCAGTACGTCGCGCTTGCCCGCCGCCTGGCGTTGTTCGCTGGCCAGCGTGTCGCCGCTGCTGCAACCGATCGCGTTAAGCCCGATGACGTACTGGCCGCCGAGATTGGAGATCGATCCGAGCACCGTGGCCTTGCTGCCTGTCCGTAGGCAGACTTCCCGTGCAAGTTCCGGCGTGATGCGTTGCGCCGCGGGTTGGCCCATCAGGCGAAGGGTCTCCTCGATCTTGCGGTCGGAGACAATGTTCAGGAAAGGCGATTGATTCAGTTGAATCGTGAGAGCCTGCTTGAGTGCGTCGTCGAAGACCGGATCGCCGGTGTTGTTGACGAAGTCCGCTAACAGCACAGTGTCTTTCTCGGTCAACGGCGCCGCGTTCGCCGAGGGTGCTGCAAGGCGCGATTGAAGATAGAGGCCTCCGGCTACCAGGGCAATCAGCGCCAGTGACGTCACGGCGGCGAGGGGCTTGGAGACGGACGCAATCCGCGAGCCCAGACGGAAACCGGAACGCGATTCCGGTTGTGGAGCACCCAAGGGGCTCAAGCTTGCCTTCGCGATGTGCTTCGTGTCCACGTCCCGCTTCAGCCGCTGCAGGTCGGCACGCATCTCCGCTGCACTCTGATAACGCAGTTCCCGATCTTTTTCGAGTGCCTTGTTGACGATTCTCTCCAACTCGGCGGGCAGATCAGGATTCAACCGGACCGGAGCCACCGGAGCGCGATTGAGTATGGCGTCGAAAATTTCTGCGCTGCTGGCTCCTCGAAAGGGCACCTGTCCGGTGACAATCTCATAGAGGACGGCTCCAAAAGAAAACAGGTCGCTCCTTGCATCCAGTTCCTTCGCTCGCGCCTGTTCCGGGGACATGTACGCAAGGGTTCCCATGATGCTGCCGGGACTTGTCAGATCGTCATCTGCGGACGCCGTAGTCTCCGCGCCATTGGCTGCTTTCGGTGCTGGGGCAAGCTTAGCGAGACTGAAATCGAGAACCTTGGCGTGGCCTCGCTCGGTTACAAAGATGTTCGCGGGCTTGATGTCGCGGTGGAGGATGCCCTGGCTGTGAGCTGCGTCCAAGGCATCGGCGATTTCTGTCGCAAGAGACAGCACCAGCTCGGTATCGAGTGGTCGGCCAGCGATCAGAAATTTTAGTGTCGTTCCCTCGAGGTACTCCATGGCGATGAAGGATTGGCCTTCATGTTTGCCTACCTCATAGATCGTGCAGATGTTGGCATGATTCAACGCGGACGCAGCACGGGCTTCCCGGTCGAAGCGGTTCAGCGCTTGCAGGTCTGAGGCGAACTCGTCAGGAAGGAACTTCAACGCTACGAAGCGGCGGAGCGTAGTGTCCTCCGCTTTATAGACGACGCCCATACCACCGCTGCCGAGTTTATCAACGATGTGGTAATGAGAGATGATCTGGCCGATAAGAGAGGACGAATCTGCCATCAGGTGGTCATCTTAGGTTGGGCCAAGAAGCAAGTCAACGAGGCCTACCGGATTAGCGGCTCAGGCATTGTCAGGGCAGGCAATGTAGACCCCCCTTCGCTTGAACTGCGCGGACTTAGCAGCCATGTCGAACCGATGAAGCCGCGTTCACCAGTTCGTTACTCCTGGGTGGTCACGTGCAACCGCACTTTACTGCCTGTTGCTCCCCGGAGTCGCCGTAGGGACGCAGAGAGCTGGATTTGGCGATTGAGCCGCTTTTCATTCAGGTGGCAAGATTGGATTGCACCGTGTTGCAGGATTTCATCCTATCGGTGGCAGGATCATAGTGCATTGGGAATGCCGCCAACTGGATAACGTTGCGTTCAGTGGCAGCATTCCATGGCAACCAGCAATGACACGCACTAGGGTTTTGCGGGCGCTGCGGGGAGCGCCTGTACAGAGGGGGCGGTCTGGGTATGGGTTGCTGCGGAGATCCAAGCTTCGAGCTCGCCGGTGGTGCGCAGCAGACCGATGGCGGCCTGCTGGGCTTCGAAGTTGGCGTTGAGCATGGCGACGAATTTTTCGCGCTCGGCGATGCGCGCAGTCTGCTCGTCCTTGGGGGTCATCTGGGGAGCTGCAAGGTTGCCGGTGCCGGCCTTCAACTGGACGAGCATGATGTCGAGCTGCTGCCGGGCAAGCTGCTGATCGAGGGTGGCGATCTCGGTGCGGGCGGAGAGCTCGGCCGCGGTGTGGCGGGCGCGGATGCGGCTGTCGAAAAACTGGTCGCGGATGGAGTCGGCTTCGTGTTGTGCACGCGCGGCTTCGGCAGCGGATTCGCGTTCTTTGGCGCGATGGGCCATGTCGTAGAGGGGAATGGTAATTTGTACGCCGACGGCGGCGTTGTTTTGCTGGAAACGGAGGTAGTAGTCCTGGATGTTGGTGTACTTGGCAAAACGGCTGTATTGTCCCTGGAAGTAAATCTGGGGTCTCCAAAGGTAGCGGGCGTCGCCGAAGGCAGTTTCGCGTTTGGAGCGCGCGACGGCGTAGGCGGATTCGACGGCCGGGCTGGTGAGCGGGGCGGTGTCGGGGAGCTCGGACGAGGTGACGGGGAAGGGCGGGACGCTGCTGCTGGTGGTGCCGAGAGCCTGCGCAGGAAGACCGATGAGGCGCGCGAGATGGGCCTGGTCGGCGGCGGTTTCGTCTTCGGCGCGGAGGCGGGTCAGGCGAATCTGCGCGGCGGTGAGGCGGCAGGTCGTGAGATCGATGGGGGTGTCCTGGCCGGCGTCGAGGCGCTCCTGAACGATGCTGACGAGGCGATCGGAGAAGCCTTGTTGCTCTTGGAGCGCGGCCTGGCGTTGGAGGTCACGATCGAGGGCGAGGTAGGTGATGGCAGTGTCCTCGGCTACACCTGCACGAATGTCTTTGAGGTTGAGGCGAGTCGCATCGAGTGCGGCCTGAGCGGCGCGGAGATAATCGTGTTGCGAGTAGCTGAAGACCAACGATTGCGAGGTGATATTGAAGATCGAGGGCTGGCCCAGGGGATAGCCGTAGGAGGGGGGACCGACGCCAGAGCCACCGACGATGTTGGGAATGAATGCGTTACGAATCTGCTGGACCGCGGCGAGCGCTTTGTCGACGTCAGCCTGGGCGGTGAGGACTTTGGGGTTGCTCTTCAGGGCGAGGGTGACTGCGGTTGAGAAGGATATCTGCGCGTAAGCAGGCGCGATCGCGGGGGCGAAGGCAAAAAACGCGACACATAAGCGAAGACGACGGATCATACTTCTTGAGTTATTTCCTTGAGACCGGCTACAGACTATGGTAGCGCCTTTTCTTAAGAGCCCTGCATTGCTTTTCGAGCAGGTACATAGTTGGACGCGAGCGCGAGGGCAGCGGCATATTCGCGATGCGCAGCGGCAGGATCGCCCTGATGTGCGAGGAGATCGCCGAGCTGGACGTGCACCTTGAATGCAGGGGCATCGTCGGTTTTGGCGGGGGAGGAGAGGTAGGTGCGCAGTAGGGTCTCGGCGAGTTCAGGGGAGCGGTGGGCGTCGGTAAGGACGCTGGCAGCGTCGACGAGGGATGGACCTTTGCGGCGGTCGGTCGCGATGCCAGACTGCAGGGCGTCGATCATCTTGTCGGGCTGGTGGTGGCGTTCGTAGAATTGGCCGAGGTCGATGTAGGCCTCGGGAGTTTTTCCGGCAGCGACGGCGTTACTGAATTCGGCCTCCGCGATAGCGTCTTCCTTTTTCTTTTCGGCGATGAGAGCGAGCAGACGGTGAGCCTGGGAAGGGAAGTGCGGCTGCATTCGGGCGGCGAGGGCCTGGGCCTTGTCGAGCCCGCCGCCGATGAGGGACGGGGCCGCGACGTAAAACTCACCGAGGTCGTTCATCGCGTGGATGTTTTCGGGATCGAGCTGCACGGCGCGTTCGAAGGCTACGCGAACTTTGACGGCGAGGCTTAGCGCGCTCAGCGGGTTGGCATGAGATGCCTTGAATCCGTAGGCGCGACCGAGCCACATCTGATTGTCACTGCTGGCGGGGTCGCTGGATGCTGCAAGCTGACATTCGTGGATGGCATTGTCGACCATGTCCTGGGCGTAGTAGATGCGGCAGAGAAGCTGGTGCGCCTGAGCGTCGCCGGGTTGTGCGGCGATGATTTCGTTAAGGCTTACGGTTGCTTCATCGACTCGGCCCTGCTGAAGAAGTGCGTTGGCCTGGGTTACGTCGGCCAGGAGAAAGCGACCGCTGAAGAGGAAGAGAAGCGAAAAGGCAAGACCCATCCGGGTCAGGGGTGTCGTGATGAGCATGACTACTCGACTATTTTGACCGGGAGGCCATTGGATAGTTCATGATTGTTGATGGCGCCCAAGGCGACTGTATCTTTTTCGGTGAGACCGCCTGTGATCTCCGCGCGAATGAGATTGGTGGCTACGCCAATCTGAACAGGAGTGCGGACAAGCTTGCCATTGACGACACGATAGACAAAGTCGCCTCCATCGGTATGCAGAGCTTCACGAGGGATGCTGAGCGCATTGAAACGCTGCGCGGTGGTAACGGTGACGATGACATT
>DATMPD010000069.1:0-7782 GCA_035567955.1 Edaphobacter sp. | reverse complement strand
AGAAACAGCATCTGCGCAATGATCACATTGGCGATATTGTCATCGATCGGCGTGCCCAGAAAAATGATGTTGTCGCGCAGCAGACGGCTGTAGATGTCGTAGGCGCGTTCGCCCCGGCTCGTCTGCTCGATCACCATCGGTACTAATCCCATGACACTCTCTCTTTCCCTTTTGTGATTGCTTGTTGGTTATCGCCTTTTTGGTTTGTCATTCCGCATCCTGAGCGTAGTCGAACGGGGGAGGAATCTGCTTTTGTTTTTCTGTAAGGACCGGCAGACGTCTAAGCGCTCAGCTTCTCATACAACACGCTTCCTGTCTTCTCGCGCCGCATCTGCTCGCGAATCCGGTCCAGCCCGCCGTCCTTGGACAGCCGCTCGCGCAGAGCCTCCAGAGGCTCCCGCGACTGGATGGATAGCATCAGCAGCTCCCGATCAACATCTTCATCGCTCACCGCTACGCCTTCAACCTCGGCGATCCGGTCCAGAACCATCGACGCCTTTACTTCGTTGATTGCCTGGTCGCGTTGAGCCTCACGCAGGCGAACGAAGTCCAGCTTGCGCATGTCGTCCACCGACATGCCCTGCTGTGCCAGCGCACGCAGCCCGCGATCCAGTCGTGCTTCGATCTGCTGCTGCACGAACGACTCGGGAACAGGGAACTGGAATCGCTCAATCAACTCGCCCAGCAGCTTGTCCTTCGCCGCATTGTCCAGCGAACTCTTCTTGCGATCCGATGCATGCTCGCGCAACTTGGTCTCAAAATCATCCCAGCTCTCATAGTTGCCGAGCTGCTTGGCAAACTCCGCATCGCGCTCCGGAAAGCTCTTGTGCTTGATGCCCTTCACTGTGACGTCGTAGCTCACGGTCTGTCCTGCGAGCCGTCGCTCGCCGAAGTCCGCCGGATATTCGACCTCAAACTTCAGCTCCTGCCCCGGCTTCGCTCCACGGAGCGCGTCGTTGAAGGCAGCCAGCGTATTCTTCCCGCCAATCTCAATCAGGACATCCTCGCCTGTAATCGGCGCCTGAGTGGAAGCATTCTGAACGCCTTCCTCCGTCACCGTCTGTGCCAGGTCCTTCACCTCGCCGCGAAACTGAATCTCGGCCCAGTCGCCATCGACGAGCGCGCGATCTTCCTCAACCGGCTCCACTGTCGCATGGTTTTCCAGCACACGGCTCAACTCCGCTTCGTATTCGTCCTGCGTCAGGGCAGCATCGGGCTTGCTGACACGAGCACTGTCGTAGCCCGTGATATCGATCTCCGGGGCCACTTCAAACGCAGCCTTGAACTTCAGCGGCTGGCCGTCCAGCAACTGCATATCCAGCAACTGGGGCTCTGAAACGGGACGAAGCTTCTGCTCCGTGATCGCCTTCCGGAACCGCTCCGAAACCAGGCTCTCCAGAACCTCCTGGCGAACCTCCTTGGCAAACTTCGAGCGGATCAGCGACTCCGGCACTTTGCCCGAGCGAAAGCCGGGAATCCGGGCCAGCTTCTGGTACCGCTTCACTACAGTCTTAAAGCTCTTCGATACCTCATCCGCGCCGACCTCGACCTCAATCTCTCGGGTCAGTTCAGGGTTCAGCGACGGAGCATGCTGATGCGCATGATCGTGGTCATGCTCGTGATCATGTTGGGGATCGTGCGAATTCGCTACTGCGGGCTGCTGCTCGGCAGCCTCATTGGTCTCTGTCATCTCAGTCGGGGTCAAGTCCTTGCCTTCCAGGAAACGTCTGTGTCTGCCGCGCCGCACGTCATGCGCTGCCAGCGCGGCTACGCCACACTACTACTGTACGAGGCTTCGGTAGAGAGGGTCAAACCTCGCGCCGTCCTTCACTCCCGCCCGAAACCGGGAGCACCCTCAAAAACAAGCATCCGAGCCTGCATCAACGCTCTCGGAAGGTGCCCGAATCGGTCGAACTCAATGCAAATATCTCCAGCCGAATCTTCCATTGCATCGTCTGCCCCGGTTGCAGCACTACCATTCCGGTATCTTCGTCCTTCGCCCACTGATGTCCAAACGGGTCGTCGAAATTCGACTGCGGCTCAACCGAGATATACGATCCATCCAGCGGCGCATACACACGTATCGCCTTAATGGTCGATGTCTGCGCCGTGATGCGCAGACCGTAGTCATTCTCCGGATCGCGCAACTCCGCCATCGGCCCGTTCTCCATCAATCCAGTCCTCAGGTGAACAAAGCTGTCGTCGAGGTTCAGCGCTCCAAGCTGTGCCCCGGCACGGCCGGTAAAGTCATACTCGGTTTTATCCACCGGCACCAGTCTTCCGCTCAACTCGCCCGACCGGCGATCCTTCACCTCCAGCCGCAATCCTTCCGGCAGACGCAACATCATCTGTGCGCGACGTCCGTTCAGAATGGCAAATCGAGGATGCCACCCTATCCCCATCGGCTCCGCCGTATCGCCCGTATTGCGCGCGACGATCTTCATCGTTATTGCCTTGCCGCTCAACTGCACCGTTGTCGTAATCTCTGTCTGCGACGGCCAGAGACCGCCGAAGTTTCCGGGATGAAACGTAGCCAGCGCCTCGCCGCCATCCGGCATTACGTTCGTGTTGATCGAATCGGAGGGCTGTTTCAGCAGGAGCCCGCCGGCAGCCACCACACCGGCGACTCCATAACTGTCCTTTGCATCGGTCGGCAGCACGAAGCGGTTTCCGTGCCATATCGTGCTCAGGTTTTTCTCATCCGCGGTGTTCACTCCCGAGATTCGGCCCGCCCACGGCATCTCGATCGCCGCCCCCATCGATAAGCTCTTCGCCCCATTCGCATCGGCTCCGGTACCGCTCAAAATCCTAGCCGCCTCCTCCAGCGGAGGAGACGCAAGCAGATTCACCTCTCCCTTCTGCGGAAGATAAGCCGTAATCTGCAGCAGATTCATTCCGCGGCCGGGAAGCAGTGTCGCCGAAAGAAACTCCGGCCCATTGCCTCCTGCTATCTGCGAACGCTGCAACTGCACGATGTCCTGCCCCCCGGGACGCACCGCCACATCGGTCACCGGCCGTTTGTTCAGCTCTTTTTTCAACTGCGAAAATTGTCCCAGCCGGTGCTCCCGCCACACGAACGCCAGCCCCGCCAACACAAGCAGCAGGACCAGGAAGGTCAGCAAGCCCGAGCGCATCACCGCCGCATGCCATATCTTTCTGCGCCATCGGCCCACCGCCTGCGTCAGGAGCGCCCAGTACATTCTGCTAAGCCTTGGATCTTCCAACTGTTTTGCCTGTCCTTCGCTGTCGTTGCTAACTCATTCTACGGAAACCCAGATTTCGCCCGGGAGAACGCCGGCACTTCATTCCTACTATCATGGGATGCAGTGACACCCCTCAACGCACAGACGGTCGACGCACAGACTACGTCTCAGCTCTTCCAGCAGATTCATCAGTCCATCATCACCTGCGAACGCTGCCCCCGTCTCCGCGACTACTGCCGCGGCATAGGCGAAACCAAACGTCGCGCGTACCTCGACCAGACCTACTGGGCCCGCCCTGTGCCCGGCTTTGGCGACCCCCGCGCGCGGATCCTCATCCTCGGCCTCGCCCCCGGCGCCCACGGAGCCAACCGCACCGGCCGTCCCTTCACCGGCGATGGCTCCGGCGACTTCATGTATCCCGTCCTGCACGAGCTCGGCCTCGCCACCAAACCCCGCGCCATCGCCCGCGAAGATGGCCTGAAGCTCCGCCACGCCTGGATCGCCTCCGTGGTTCGCTGCGCCCCGCCCGGCGACAAGCCGCAACCCCAGGAGATTCGCAACTGCTCCACCCACCTGACCGATGAGATTCAGGCCCTGCCGCGCATCCGCGTTGTCGTCTGTCTGGGCAAGATCGCCTTCGACGGCTATCTCGCCCACCTGCTCCACACCGGCGTCATCGCACGCAAATCCGAATACCGCTTCTCCCACGGCGCTCACTATCATCTTCCCAACGGTCTGCATCTTCTCGCCACCTACCACCCATCCCTGCGAAACACCAACACTGGCCGCCTCAATCGCACCATGTTCACCCGGATATTCCTGAAGGCAAGGGAACTGGCCGGCCTCGCCGTCGAGTAGGCTTGTCATGAAAAATACATTCAGCGTGAAACCAGATAGAATAACCAACCAATCGCAATCCACAGGAATCCAAAGGGAAGAGAAGCCAAATAAGGCACGAGGTAACGTGAAAATGAGTGCAAAAAATTACTGGTTCGCTTTTGGAATCGGAGTTGCCGCAGGAGCCGCAATCGCTCTCCTCTACGCTCCGCAAACCGGCGTCAAAACGCGCAAGCAGCTCCGCAAGGGCGTCGAGGACGCAAGCGACTACCTCGAAGATGCAGCCAACTATCTCAAGGAGCAGGCAGAGCGTCTCAGCAAAGAGACGGAAAAGGCGATCAAGCGCACACGGGGTCAAGTCGGAAACGCCGTCGACAAGGCCAGCGATGTCGTACAAAGCGCCGTCAAGACCGCCCAATCTCTCGTCTGACTCACCGTATGCCCGAAAACCCCGGGCAATCCGGGGTTTTCTCATTTAATTTCGGGAGCCGAAAACGTGATTGACATGCTAACGTCATTCGCATGCAAGAAGCCGCCCTGGAGCAAGCCGCAGGCCCAACTCTTCCCGCCACAAAGGAACGTCCCTGGCTCTTCGGCCTTCTCATCGCGCCGAATGCAGTCCTCGCCTACGGCATCATCAGCGGCGTCCTCTCGTATCTGTTGCGCCGCCAAGGTGTCGGCATCGGCCGAAGCTCCGAGATCATCGCGCTCCTCATCCTCCCCCAGACCATCTACTTCCTATGGAGTCCCATCACCGACTTTTGGATACGCCGCCGCACCTGGCTGATTGTCGGAGCTATAGGCTCGGCCCTCACCCTGGCGGCCGCCTTTCACGGCAGCAGACTCGACACCTCCGCAGCCGTCGCACTCATGTTTCTCAGTGCGTGTTTTGGCCAGCTAATCGTCTCCAGTTGCGGCGGAATGATGGGTACCCTTCGCCACGAAGCGGCCCGCCGCAAAGCCAGCAGCGTCTATCAGGCCGGAGCGCTTGCCTTCGGCGCTCTCGGCGTCTTCGTTCTAGCCCGCCTCGCCGAGCGGATGGGCATGGGCCCTCTCGGCTGGATAGCCGCCGCCCTGATCGCCCTCCCATCCCTCGCCGCCTTCGCAGCTCCGGAACAGCCTCAGGAGCAGAAGCAGGGAATCAAAGAAACCTTCGCCTGCATCTGGCACGAGTTCAAAGCCACGTTCCTCCGCTGGCGAGCCATTCCCTACACCTTGATGATGCTCTTTCCCATGGCCAGCGGCGCCCTCATCGGCCTCCTTCCCGGCATCGCGCAGGACTACCACGTCAGCGGCCAGCGGATGGCATGGATGAACGGTCTCGCCGGAGCCCTTCTCACCGCCTCCGGCTCGCTCGCAGCTACTCTCATCCCAGCCCGAGTGCGTGCATCGGTCGGCTATCTCTCAGTCTGCCTCTTCAACGAAGCGCTCCTCCTCATCCTGTGGTTCGGTCCACTGAGTCCATCGACCTACTTCCTCGGAGCGACCCTCTATCTCTTCACCATCGGCGCCTGCTACGCGTTATTCACCGCCGTCGTGCTCGAGTTCCTCGGTCAATCCGGCAGAAGCGGCTGCGGCCGCTACTCCATCATCAACTCGCTAGGCAACGTACCCGTCGTCTACATGACAGCGCTAGACGGAAGAGGCGGCAAGCTCTGGGGCCCACGAGGCCTCGCCGCCACCGACGCCGTAGTAGGAGCCATCGGCGCCGCCATCCTGCTCGCCTACTTCCTCACCCGCAAGCACACCGAAACCCCAGTCCCCGCCGCAGCCTATGCAAGCCCCAATTGACGCTCTCCGCAATCCCCGACAGAACTCCAGACCTTCCGAAACGTTGCGTTTGCCTGTCCATTTCACATGAACAAAAAGGGCCTCGTCATTTCGACCGAAGCTGCTCACAGTCTCACCGTGAGCAGCGCAGTGGAGAAATCTGCTTTTCTACCCAAGCCCTCTCCCGGCCATATCCGCGTCCTTGCCATTCATCTACCTACTCAGGAGGCCCCACCGTCACCACAAAATAAGTTACCGGCTTATCACTCGTATTCGCGATGAAGTGTTTGTCCCCCGCGCAGCAGATCCCCACATCACCCGCCACCATCGTTCTCGCCACGCCATTCGTCGTCAACTCCGCCGTCCCCTCGCGCACCAGCCATATCTCGCTATGCAGATGCGTCCCCACCGGCTCATGCTCTGCCCCAGGATCGATCGTCGACTCATGCATCTCCAGACGAATATTTCCCGCCTTCAACATTCCCTTAACGTAACTGCTCGAAGAATGCCCCGCCATCGATCCCGCCTTCGCCGGCGTCGGTTTATACACACCCGACTCAAGCACAGGCAGGCCAGCACTCTGAGCCTCCACATTCTCCGCCATCAAAGCCGACCCAGCCAGCAAAGCCGGCAGCAAAACCGCAAATTCACGACGATCCATAACGCAAAAATCCTCCCACCAAAACAATACGCCCCGGCAATCAGCCGGGGCGCAAGTTCGTTCGGGAAGGGAAGGATTACACCGCGGTCAATGCCATCCCCGCCATCTTCTCTTCGCCATCCGCCGAAACCGGCCGATAGAACAGCGAATTATTTTCCATGTACACCTCGAGGAACGCCGGCCGTTCAACAATCCCACCGCCGATCAGCGCCTCCGACAGAGGATCTTCAACAAAGCGCTGCAGCGCCCGGCGAAGAGGCCGCGCACCATACGTCCGGTCTGCAGCCGTCTTCAGGATGATCCACTTCTTCGCATCATCGGTCACCGAAATCGTGATCGCCTTATGCACCAGGTTGGCGTTCAACTGCTGCACCAGCAGCTCGAGGATCTGCATCAGGTCCGCATCCGACAGCGACGTGAAGATGATGATCTCGTCCAGGCGATTCAGGAACTCCGGATTGAACGTCCGCTTCACCTCGCCGCGAACCAGCTCCTCCATCTTGTCCATCACCATGTCTTCCTTCTCGCTCTGGAACCCAAGCCCCTGCCGCTTCTGCAGGTGCTTCGCTCCAATGTTCGAGGTCATGATGATGATCGTGTTCTTGTAATCGACCGTGTTGCCCAGCCCATCCGTCAGCTGCCCATCTTCAAACACCTGCAGCAGCAGATTGAACACATCCGGATGCGCCTTCTCAATCTCATCGAGCAGCACCACGCACTAAGGATTACGCTTCACCCGCTCGGTAAGCTGACCACCCTCCTCATACCCGACATATCCCGGAGGCGACCCGATCAACTTGCTGACAGAATGCTTCTCCATGAACTCCGACATATCGAACCGGATCAGCGCCTTCTCTGAGCCGAACAAGAACTGCGCCAGCGTCCGCGCCATCTCCGTCTTACCCACACCCGTAGGTCCAAGGAACAGGAAGCTCCCAATCGGCCGCGCCGGATTCTTCAACCCAGCACGCGACCGCCGAATCGCCCGCGCCAGCGCCGAGATCGCCTTATCCTGCGAGATCACGCGCTTGTGCAGCTCTTCCTCGACGCGCAGCAACCGCTGCGTCTCCTCTTCCTTCAACGAGGTAATCGGCACGCCCGTCCACCGGCTGACCACATCCTCGATATCTCCCCGCGTCACAATCCCCGCCGAAGAATCATCCAGGTGATACTTGTCCCGGAGTGCCCGCAGGTTCTCCCGCTCCTTGCGCTCCTCGTCCGAATAAAAACGCGCCTTCTCGAACTCATGATTCGCAATCGCGTTCTCCATCCGGTGCACAATGAACTTGATCCGCTTCTGCACCTCGGTCA
>DATMPD010000068.1:0-6376 GCA_035567955.1 Edaphobacter sp. | reverse complement strand
GGAAGGGGTTTCTCAACCGTTCTTCCTTCGGCCCTCGAGAACGATCAACGCAAAGAGAGGTTTCGAAAATGCAGAATCGATGTGTTTCAAAACTAACGAGGATGGCGATGCCCGTCATGATCGCCTGCGCTTTAGCCGCCGTAAACTCCACCGCACGGGCCGCCTCGTCCGATGAAAAAGATGGGGGGAAAAGCTGCTCGAATCAAACCCTTCATGGAGCTTACGGCTTCACGATTGAAGGCCTGCTCAATATCCCAGGACCCGGCATTCAGGTTCGCGGCGTAGTCCTGACAACATATGACGGTAATGGTCACTTCACCCAGGTCGACCACGTCGTTGACGACGGTACACCACCGCCCGAGGCATGGAGACCCGCCACCGGCACCTACACCGTCAACGCTGATTGCACAGGGAAGGCAACCATCAACTTCCCCTTAAGTCCCCAGCCACCATTGGTGGTTTATTTTGTCGTAGTGAACAATGGCAAGGAGATCAGACAGGTCGTGGAAGGAAATGCAGTCATCGCGACAGGCAAAAGAGTCCAATAACTCCCGCCAAACGCGCTTGCTTTCCACCAAAAGGCGAGCACCTTCTGGAGCCGCGGAAAACCAACCCTTCCGCAGTCCAGACCTTGACTCGCCTGTTGCCTTAAATCAGAGTCCAATCGTTGAAGCCGGCCGTCAAAGCCGGGCTTCCGCACTTAACGCCAAGCCGAAGTCCAGACTTATACACTGGCGAAGGCGACCTCCAAACACCGAAACGGCGTCATCCAGGTCACCGCATGAAACGCAGCGAACGCGCTACTTCATAGCCTAGGCCAGCCGATGACCGGCAGAGGCCATCTTATAAGCCTTATAAAACTGCTAGTTTTATTTTGTTGCATTACGGGCGATGCTGGTTTCAAAGGAGTCCGCATGAGCATCCCCAACAAAAACTCCACGCCGGATTTATCTCAACCTTTATCCAATTGCGACCTGGCGCAGGAGTCCTTACCATTCCCCCCGAAACTCTCTGGCAGCACTGCCGGCATATCGATTCAACAATCCATCTATAAACCAATCCCCGCAGTCCGCCGTCTCCCCGCCGATGCTCCCAACATCATCATCGTCCTCATCGACGACGCCGGCCCTGCCCTGCCCGACACCTACGGTGGCGAAATCCACACCCCCTTTCTCTCCCGCATCGCCAATGAAGGCATCTCCTACAATCGCTTTCACACGACCGCGATGTGCTCGCCCACTCGCGCCGCACTCCTTACCGGCAGAAATCACCACCGCGTCGGCAACGGCCAGATCGCTGAGTTCGCCAACGACTGGGACGGCTACTCCGGCGTTATCCCCAGGAGCAGCGCCACAGTCGCCGAGGTCCTCAAGGACTACGGCTACAGCACTGCCGCCTTCGGCAAGTGGCACAATACTCCCGCCACCGAAACCACCTCCAAAGGCCCGTTCGATGAGTGGCCCACCGGCTTAGGCTTTCAGTACTTCTACGGCTTCCTTGCCGGCGAAGCCTCCCAATACGAGCCTAGCCTCGTTCGCAACACCACCTTGGTCGACCACCCCCACACCTCGGGCGGCCACAACTACTATCACCTCTCCGAAGACCTCGCCGACGACTCCATCCACTGGCTCCGCGAACACAAGGCCTTCGAGCCCGACAAGCCCTTCTTCATGTACTGGGCCTCCGGCGCTGTCCACGGCCCCCACCACGTCACGAAGGAGTGGGCAGACAAATACAAGGGGAAGTTCGACGATGGCTGGGACGCCTACCGCGAGCGCGCCTTTCAGCGTGCCAAACAGATGGGCTGGATTCCCGAAAACACGCAGCTCACCCCGCGCGACCCCACCATGGCTTCCTGGGATAGCATCCCTGAGAGTGAGAAACCCTTCCAGCGTCGGCTCATGGAAGTCTTCGCAGGTTTCGCCGAGCATGTCGACGCACAGGTCGGCCGCATCGCCGATGAGGTTGACTCCCTCGGCTATGGAGACAACACCCTCATCTTCTATATCTGGGGAGACAACGGCTCCTCCGCCGAAGGCCAGAATGGCACCATCAGCGAACTCCTCGCGCAAAACGGAATCCCATCCACCATCCAGCAGCATATCAAGGCCCTCGACGATCTCGGCGGGCTCGATATCCTCGGCACCTCAAAGACCGAAAACATGTACCACGCTGGCTGGGGTTGGGCAGGCAGCTCGCCCTACGTAGGGACCAAGCTCCTCGCCTCCCACCTCGGAGGAACCCGCAACCCAATGGCGGTCTCCTGGCCTGCCAAAATCAAGCACGATGCCACGCCCCGGCCACAGTTCACCCACGTCAATGACATCGTCCCCACCATCTATGACATCCTCAACATCACCCCGCCGCGCTCGGTCTATGGTATCGACCAGGACCCCTTCGACGGTATCAGCTTCAACTACACCTTCGCCGACGCCAAAGCCGCCGACCAAAAGCACACCCAGTACTTCGAGGTCATGGGAAGCCGCGCCATCTATCACGATGGCTGGATGGCCAGCGCGATCGGCCCGCGTCTCCCCTGGGTACCCGGACTTCCAAAAAGAATCGAGAAATGGGACCCCTACACCGACAAGTGGGAACTCTACAACCTTAAAGACGATTGGTCGCAGGCCAACGACCTCACCGCAAAGATGCCCGACAAGCTCAACGAGATGAAGAGCCTTTTCCTGGTGGAGGCGGCAAAGAACAACGTCCTTCCCATCGGAGCAGGCCTCTTTATCCCGGTCTTCCACCCGGAGTTCAGAGTGTCCACGCCATATAAAGAGTGGACCTTCATCGGTCCCATCACCCGTATGCCTGAGTTCACCGCGCCGGCGCTTGGCAACAAGCCGAACACTGTCACCATGGAGGCCAATATCCCCGCCAATGCAAACGGCGTCCTCTATGCCCTCGGAGGCTTCGGCGGAGGACTCACTACCTACATCAAAGACGGCATCCTCTGTTATGAATACAACCTGTTCGAGATCCAGCGCAGCCGGTTCTGCTCACAGGAAAAGATCCCTGAAGGCAAGGCTGTCATCGAGGTCACCACAGCATTCCCTGTTCTCAAACCCGGCGCGCCAGCCGACATCACCATCAAGGTCAACGGCCGCGAAACGGTTCAGGGCAAGGTCCCCATCACCGCTCCGGTCGCCTTCACCGCCAACGACAGCTTCGACATAGGTTCTGACACCGGCTCACCTGTCTCGCTCGACTACTTCGATAAAGCCCCGTTCGCCTTCACCGGGACCATCCAGAAGACCCACGTAAAGTACGAAACCGCACTCTGACTTCCCGCCTCTTTTCCACAACCCCGCTCTTGACGCACCTGTTATCCTTAACTCAGGAACTAAGCCACTGAAGCCCGGCCATTCAGGTCGGGCTTCGGCACTTAACGACGCACTGGAAGTCCAAACTCAAGTCTCTTTTTTGGAAGACTTTGCACACTTTAAGACGGGGGAGGGGGTCTAACCAATGCCGATGAGACGACATACCGCCACCACCCGTTCGCTCGATATCAAAAGCCTCCTGAAGTCCCTCCTGCTCCTGATCTTTTCCACAACTCTTCTCGCGCCCATCCCAGGTCACGCCCAGCTCCCCGCCGGCACCACCGACACCACCCAGTCCCAAACCCAAAAACAGGACCCCCTCCTCACCCAGGCCAACGAAGCCCTCGACAAGCACGACTACCCCACCGCCTTGAAACTCCTAACCACCCTCATCGAAAAATCCCCCAACGATCCCCACCTCCTCTACGACCTCGCCTCCACCCAGGACGCACTCGACCAGACATCAGCCGCCGAAGCCACCTACCGCCGCGCCATCGCCGCCGACCCAAAACTCTTCGACCCGCACCTCGCTCTCGGCCTCCTCCTCGCCCGCAGCGGAAAGCTCCCCCAGGCCCACGAAGAACTCCTCCAGGCCACCACACTCGACACCGACAATCCCGCCCTGAAAGCCCGAGCCTACCGCGCCCTCGCCCGCATCGACCAGACCGCCAACCCCGCCGCCGCCAGCGACGAGCTCCTCCAAGCCCTCAAGCTCTCCCCCGAAACCCCCGACGACATCCTCCTCTCCGGCGAACTAGCCGAAGCCTCGGGCGACGCCATCGCCGCCGAAGCCGCCTACCGTCGCCTCCTGGCCGGCGACCCTCAGAACCACGACGCCACTGCCGCCCTCACCCATCTCCTGCTCCACCAGCAGAAACCCGACCAGGCCGAGACCCTCCTCATCGCCGCCCTGGCCAAAGACCCCGACAACCCTACCCTCAACGCCCAACTAGCCAGCCTCTACGACAAGCAGGGAAAAACCGAGCAGGCCATCCCCATCGCCCAAAAGCTCCACTCCGCCCACCCCGACGACACCGCCCTCACCCGCCTCCTCGCCCGCCTCTACGCCCGCAACCAGCAGTACGACGAAGCCGCCGCCTTATATGCCGCCCTCGTCGCGGGCTCCCCGCAAGACCCCACCCTCCTCGACGACTCGGCCGACACCCTCATTCACCTCAAGAATTACGCAGAAGCCGAAGCCCTCCTCAAGCGCGCTGTCGCCAACCCCTCAGCCTTTCCATCCAAAGACGACCTTGGCGACGCAGCCAGCCACCTCGCCTTCGCCTCCTCCGCCAACAATGACCCAACCGTCACCTTGCAAGCGTTAGCGTTACGTGCTACAGTATTGCCCAATTCACCGAGTTCGTTGTTCCTTTCCGCAACGGCTCACGACAAACTGCACCACACCAAACAGGCGACCGACCTGTACAAACAGTTCCTCTCCGTGGCAAACGGCAAATTTCCGGACGAGGAGTGGGAGGCCCGCCACCGCCTCATCACCCTCGAACACATGAAGTAGTAAGCGCTCCCTAAGAGGTGCGTTATGAAATTTACTCTTCGTTTCGCTGCAGTCCTCCTTCCCCTGTCCTTCACTCTCGCCCCCTGCGCGCTCGCGTACGTCTCCTCGATCGACAACAATCTTCCTGACGCCCAGGCCCTGGCCCAGCTCGAAATCCGAGCCCAGCAGGCCGGCCCCCGCGACCAGTGCTTCCTCTACACCGAGCTCGTCCACACCATGACCGAGATTGCCGGCAAGCAGATGCTCAACGGCGATATCGACAAGGCCAGTGACACCCTTAAGAAGGTCAATCACTACGCGCAGCTGATCCACATGGATCTCGCCAGCAACAGCAAGCGCATCAAGAACGCCGAGATGCTCATGCACCACACCACCTATCGTCTCGGCGAATACCTGCACAAAGCCTCCGCAGAAGATCAAGACACCCTCAAGGCCACCCTCAAGCAACTCGATAAAGTCCACGACGAACTCCTCGCCGAAGTCCTCAAACACTAGGAATCAATGCTCCGTCGGCTCCCGCTCGCCTTTGTTCTTCTCGCTCTCACTCTGCCCGCTCAGGCGCAACGGGGCGACAGTTCTCTATCTGAAGGTGAGATCGAGCAGCTCCGCGACTCCGCATACGTCCCCAACGATCGCGTTCTCGTCTTCATCAAGCTCCTCGACGCGCGCAATAAAGCGATCCAGGATCTCTTCGCGCACCCGCGCAAACCCGGCCGCGAACAGGACACACACGATCTCCTCGAGCAGTTCACCAACATCGCCGACGAGCTCAACGACAACCTCGACGATTACGGTCCCACTCATCGCGACATCCGCAAAGCCCTGCCCAAGCTCCTCGACGCCACCGAACGCTGGGCCTCCAACATCAAACAGCCGCCGGAAAACGCAACCTACGATCTCTCCCGCAAACTAGCCCTCGAGGCCATCCGCGACATCCGCGAAGAAGCCACCCACCTCGTCGAGGATCAGAAAACCTGGTTCGCCGCTCATCCGCCCGCCAAGGAGGACCCCACGCATCCCGCCAACGCTCCCCGTTCGGAAACACGTTAAAATGCTCTAGGCTTACCCAAGAGCCCGCCATGAGCGATCCAACCCAAAACGAAGACTTCAAGAAACCCTCTTGCTGCACGCCCGCAGCGAATCACGACGCTACGTCAACATCGCAGCAAGTCGATCCCAACACCACAAGCTCCGCTCCGTCTCGCCCAACCATCTCGCTCCCCGGCGGCACCTTCCTCATGGGCACCGACTACCGCGACGCCTTTCCCGGCGACGGCGAAGGCCCCGTCCGCCCCGTCTCCCTGTCGCCCTTCGCCATCGATACCTATCCCGTCACCAACCGCGACTTCACAGCCTTCGTCTCCGCCACCAACTACCTCACCGAGTCAGAGCACTTCCAGTGGTCCTTCGTCTTCTGGGCTCACCTTCCGCCCGACCACCTCAACGAACTCGTCGAAGACACAGTAGCCGCCGCTCCCTGGTGGTGCAAAGTCCCTGGAGCATCCTGGCTGCACCCTGAAGGCCCCGGCTC
>DATMPD010000067.1:0-8299 GCA_035567955.1 Edaphobacter sp. | reverse complement strand
GTACTGGGCGGCGATCTCGCTGCCGCGGAGGCCGGGGCCGCGACCTTCGAGGAGATCGTCGGAGAGGAACTTGACGTGGGCGCGGATCTTTTCGGGGTCGATGGAGGCTTCGGCGGCTTTGACGGCGGGCGGAATCTGCTGCGCGCGCGCGCCGGCTGCGATGGTGAGGAGAGATACGGTGAGGACGACGGCAGAGCGGATGCGGGGCTGGATGCGGGGCAAGGGTGGGTGCTCCTGGGCTTCTTTGGTGGGTACAAGTCTAACCGCATTCGGGCTGGCCATATAGCCTTGTTCGCCTGCGGGCGCATCTTGTTAAGTGAGAGAGTCAATTGGTGTGAGGGGATTGCTGGGCTTGCTGCCGCTTGTAGTGGAGTGATTTTGGTATGTTTATCCGCATGGGAAAACACCTTTGCGCGGCGGCAGTCATTTTATTTGCGGTAGCGCAGATGGGCGCAGAGGATAAGCTGGCCCCGACGCCGCCTATGGGGTGGAACAGCTGGGACTCGTATGGGCTGACAGTGAATGAGACGCAGTTTCGCGCCAACATGGTGGTGATGGCGGCGCAGCTGAAGGAGTTTGGCTGGCAGTACGTGGTGGTGGATGAAGGGTGGTACCTGGAGAATCCTGAGCTTGCGTCGATGCCGGAGAAGCTGCGCTACACGGTGAACGCGCGGGGACAGTATGAGCCGGCGGTGAACCGGTTTCCTTCGGCGAAGAGCGGGGAGGGGTTCAAAGCGTTGAGCGATGCGGTGCATGAGAATGGGCTGAAGTTTGGGATTCATATCATTCGCGGGATTCCGAAGCAGACGGTGATAGGGAATGCGCGCATTGGTACCACGAAGTATCGCGCGGGCCTCGCGGCGGATACGACGGACAAGTGTCCGTGGAATCCGGATAACTTTGGCGTGAAGGCGAATACCGCGGGGCAGGCGTGGTATGACGCGCTGATGAAGCAGTACGCATCGTGGGGCGTGGACTATATCAAGGTGGACTGCATTGCTTCGCATCCGTACAAGGGCGCGGAGATTGCGATGATCCACAAGGCGATCGGAAAGTCGGGGAGGGCGATGGTGTTGAGTCTGTCGCCGGGGCCGACCGCGCTCGAGAATGCGGAGGAGGTGGGGAAGAATGCGCAGTTGTGGCGGATCTCGGACGATGTCTGGGACTACTGGGAGAAGCCGGAGGGAAAGAGCTGGCCGCAGAGTGTGAAGGATCAGTTTCCGGTGATTGCGAGTTGGGCGAAGTATGCGCGGCCGGGGAACTGGCCGGATGCGGATATGCTGCCGATCGGGCAGTTGCGGCCGACGCCGGGGGAGGGTAAGGCTCGGGCTTCGCGGCTGACGCCAGATGAGCAGAGGACGATGATTACGTTGTGGGCGATGGCGCGATCGCCGCTGTTTATCGGGGGAAACCTGATGCAGATGGACGATGCGCTGAAGTCGATGCTGACGAATCCGGGGGTGATCGAGGTGGATCAACAGTCGATGGGTGGACATATGCTGGGGCGGGACGGCGATGTGGTGGCGTGGGTGGCAGTGTCGAAGAATCGGGACAAGAACTATCTTGCGCTGTTCAATCTTGGGGATACGCCGGTGCATGTGGACAAGACATTTGCGGAGTATGGGTTTATCGACAAGGCGCAGTACAATGTGCGGGACCTGTGGATGCGGAAGGAGTTGGGGCCGTTGAATGCGGTGACGGAGGAGTTGCCGCCGCATGGGTCGGTGATGCTTTCGCTGCATCAGTAGAGGTACGGTGTTGCTTCGCGCGGAGCTTCGCCTTAGTATCGCCCTGAGTGGACTCTTTCAAGAACAAGGCGAAGATGGATTTGAACCGGGCGGCTTCGGCTGAGGCGGAGCGATTGGTTTCGGCGGGCCGGGTTGAGGACGATGCGGCGTTTGAGCTGAAGCTGCGGCCTACGCGGCTGAGTGAGTTTATTGGGCAGACGAAGGCGAAGGAGCAATTGGCAATTGCGCTGGAGGCGGCGAAGTCGCGCGGCGAGGCGCTGGACCATGTGTTGCTGTTTGGGCCGCCGGGGTTGGGGAAGACGACGCTGGCGACGATTATCGCGAATGAGATGGGTGTGGGGTATCAGCAGACGAGCGGGCCGGCGCTGCAGATTCAGGGCGATTTGACGGCGATCCTGACGAATTTGAAGGAGAAGCAGGTTTTGTTTCTGGATGAGATTCACCGCTTGCAGCCTGTGCTCGAGGAGAAACTGTATACGGCGCTTGAAGATTACAAACTGGACATCATCATTGGGCAGGGGCCGGCGGCGCGGACGCATGTGATGGAGATTCGGCCGTTTACTTTTGTGGCGGCTACGACGCGGCCGGGGATGCTGTCGTCGCCGTTGCGGTCGCGGTTTGGGATTTTGCTGCGGCTGGAGTTCTATACCGATGATGAGTTGCGGTTTGTGGTGGAGCGCAGCGCTGAGGTGCTTGGTGTGCCGATTGATCGCGATGGGGCGGCTGAGATTGCGATGCGGTCGCGGGGTACGCCGAGAATTGCGAATCGTTTGCTGCGGCGAGTGCGGGACTATGCGCAGGTAAGGGCGGAGGGCGTGATCGACCGGGCTACGGCGCAGGCGGCGCTGGAGTTGCTGGAGGTGGATGCGCATGGGTTTGATGAGCTGGACCGGCGGCTGCTGCGGACGATTATTGAGAAGTACGATGGGGGGCCGGTGGGGTTGAATACGCTGGCGGCGGCGCTGGCGGAGGAGCAGGATGCGCTGGAGGAGGTTTATGAGCCGTTTCTGATTCAGATTGGGTTTCTGGACCGGACGCCGCGGGGACGGGTGGCTACGCGGCTGGCTTATGAGCATCTGGGGATCGAGATGCCGCGGAAGCTGAGTTTGTTTTAGATTTTTTTCTGGCGTGGTGGATGGGCATTTTTGCAGGGGGTTTTGCGGTTTTTGGGTGTGCAGAACGTGGTTTTTCGATGGTAAATCGTGGTGGATTTGTGGTGAAAGCGTGGTGGAAAACACCAGCGAATCGACCTCTGAAAAACATGCCACCTTTTTGAAATATTTCTGTGGATTTTCTTTTTTGGGCCGTTTGAAGGCCCGCCTACGCTTCCTGCCCCAGCCAGCAAGCCGGCCGGGGACCCCGTTCGCGAAGGATGACGAGTTTAGTGGGGAGTGGGCTGACGGAGGGCCGCTGGGATGAAGGGGCTGCTTAGGAGTTTGGGGTCGCCGGTGAGGTAGAAGGTGGGGATTTTGGGGAACTGCTCTTCGACGAGGATGAGGGTGCGGAAGTCGAAGCTCTGGACTTCGGCGCGGGACTCCATGTGGTTGCGGGTGATGGCTCCGCAGAGAGTGGTGACGAAGGTTTGCGGGTCTACGGTGTGGTTGGTGGTGGGTTCGTGTCCGCTGGGAATGGGCAGGTTGGCTGCGGATTTTCCTGGGGGGTCGTTAGGGAGGGGGAGGATTTTGGTTTCGAGGTTGAAGCGGACGGTGGCGGCGTTGGCGGCGCGGGCTTGGGCGTCGGGGTGGGTGCGGCCGGGGCCTTTGCTGTAGTAGTCGGCGTAGAAGGCCGCGAAGTGGAAGAGCTGCTCGGCGTGGGTGGGGACGTAGGGGCTGATGAGGTGCTCTTGTTTGGCGAAGGCTACGGCTACGGGGGAGAGGGCGAGGTCGTTTTTCTGTTCGGGGAAGGCGGGGTGGAGTTTGTCGCAGATGAAGGTGGATTGGGCTTCGGCGAGGGAGATGTCGCGGGTGTAGACGCGGTTTTCGAGGGTGTAGGGGGCGCCGTCGGCGCGGCGGCAGGACTCGGGGTTGAGGAACTGATCGTGCCAGATGAGAGAGACGTGGTCGGTGGTGACGCCGGTGTCGGTTTCGAGGGTGGTGGCGAGATGGTCGAGGCCGGATTCGAAGGAGGGGAGAGTGTTTTCGGGGCGGAGACCGCGGCCTCCGCGATGGGCGGAGATGTCGAATGTGGCGAAGTAGGCTGCGGCTTCGGGGTGCGCGGCTTTTTCTTCGGCGAGGACTTGCTGGAGGCGGTCGGGGTAGTCGGAGATGATGCCGTCGACGCGGAGGTGGATAAGGGCGCGGATTTTTTCGGGGTCGTTGGCGGTCCAGGGGATGATGCGGAAGCCGGCTTTTTGGAGGGCGGGTATGTTGACTGCGGGAGTGGGGCCGAGGACGGTGGCGTCGTTGGGGGAGAGGGTGGGGGTTGGGGCACCGTGGGCTTTGGCGTGGGTGTTGGCGGCGGTGAGGAGTGCTAGGTAGGGGTCGGTTGGCATGGTGGTTAGGAGGGCCGCGGTTAGGGCAGCGGCTCGGATGGAGATTAGCATGTGGGGATGGTAGTGGGGGTGGGTTGATGAGGCGTGAATGCCTGGGTCGAAAGGCGGTGGCGAATCGAAACCCTCGGGATCCTTCGCTGCGCTCAGGGTGACGGCAGAGACTTGTCGCGGCAACAGCTAACAGCAGATTCCTCCGCTTCGCTGCGGAATGACAAACAAAAAGAACAAGCAACGGCAAAGGCGAAATGCGCGGGTACTTCCCCTTCGACAAGCTCAGGGTCAGAATGACAACTCAAAAGGAAGATGTTGAGATTTTTGCCTAGCGTGTTTCGTTGAGGAGGGTGGAGAGGTTTCCGTTGTGGTTTTTTAGTTTGGCTTCGGCGGTGGGGCGGTCGAGGGAGAGTTTTTGCATGACGATGGCGGTTTTTACGCTGCCGGATTTTTCGAGTAGGGCGGCGGCGGCGGGTTGGTCGATGTTGGTGGCGGCCATGATGATGCGCTGGGCCCGGTCGATGAGCTTGGCGTTGGTGGGCTGGACGTTGACCATGAGGTTGCCGGAGACGGCTCCGGTTTTGATCATGACGCCGGTGGAGAGCATGTTGAGGACTAGCTTGGTGGCGGTGCCGGCTTTTAGGCGGGTGCTGCCGGTGAGGACTTCTGGGCCGGTGAGGGGGGCGATGGAGATGTCGGTGAGGGCGGCCATCTGGGAGTTGGGGACGCAGGTGAGGGCTATGGTGAGGGCGCCTAGGGGGTTGGCGTGTTGGAGGGCTCCGAGGACGTAGGGGGTTCGGCCGCTGGCGGCTATGCCTACGAGGGCGTCCTGGCCGGTGAAGCCTGCGGCGGCGAGGTCGGCTGCGCCTTGCTCGGGGGAGTCTTCGGATTTTTCGCTGGAGTTGCGGAGGGCGGAGTCGCCGCCGGCGATTAGGCCTTGCACGAGGGTTGGGGGGACGGAGAAGGTGGGTGGGATTTCGCTGGCGTCGAGGACGCCGAGACGGCCGCTGGTGCCGGCTCCGATGTAGAAGAGGCGGCCTCCGTCGTTGAGGCGGCGGGTGATTTCGTCGATGGCTTTGGCGATGTCGGGGAGGACTGCGGCTACGGCCTGGGCTACTTTGGCGTCTTCGTTGTTGATGAGGCGGAGCATGTCGAGAGTGGGGAGTTCGTCGATGTGCTCGGTGAGTGGGTTGCGGGATTCGGTGAGGAGGGTGGATAGGTTCATGGTGATCCCATGATAAAGAGTTCTCCGTTCTCCGTTCTCCGTTCTCAGTTCTCAGTTGGGGCGACTTTTAACTGACAACTGAGAACAGAGAACTGACAACCCTTCTAGGGGAGGATGACGCAGGGGCCGTTGGCGGTTTCGTTTTTTACGGCTTGGAGGGCTTCGTTGGCCTGGTCCAGGGGGAAGACGTTGACCTGGGGTTTGATTTTAATTTCGGCGGCTAATGCGAGGTAGTCGCGGGCGTCGTTGCGGGTCATGTTGGCTACGCTGCGGATCTGGCGCTCGCCCCAGAGGAGGGTGTCGTAGTCGAAGGCGGGCATCTGGTCGAGGTGGATGGCGTTGATGGCGACGATGCCGCCTTTGCGGAGGCTCGCGAGGGCGCTGAGGACTACGGCTCCGCTGGGGGCGAAGGTGATGGCGCGGTCGAGGGGGACGGGGGGCTTGTCGTTTTCTGCGCCGACCCAGGTTGCTCCAGCGGCGGTGGCTTGTTGACGGTGGTTTTCTCCGCGGGTGGAGACGAAGACTTCGCAGTTCCAGTGGCGGAGGACTTCGATGGCTTGCGAAGCGGAGGCGCCGAAGCCGAAGAGGCCTACGCGCTCGCCGGGTTGCGTGCCTGCTACGCGCAGGCTGCGGAAGCCGATGATGCCGGCGCAGAGGAGCGGGGCGATGTGGGTGTTGTCGAGGGTGAGGGGCAGCGGATAGACGAAGTCGGCGCGGACGAGGGCGTATTCGGCGTAGCCGCCGTTTAGGGAGTAGCCGGTGAAGGTGGGGTTGTCGCAGAGGTTTTCTTCGCCGCGGCGACAGAAGGGACAGGTGCCGTCGGTGCCGCCGATCCACGACACGCCGACGCGGGTGTTGGCGGGGAGTTCGGGGGTTGCGCCTTCGACGACTTCGCCGACGATCTGGTGGCCGAGGATGAGCGGTTGGTGGATGAGGGGAAGATCGCCTTCGAAGATGTGGAGGTCGGTGCGGCAGACTCCGCAGGAGAGGACGCGGATGAGGACGTGATTGGAGGTGAGGGTTGGCGTGGGGATGTCTTCGATAGAGAGCGGCTGGTTGGGGGTGCGGAGGATGGCTGCTTTCATCTGGACGGCTCCCTCGGGGCGGAGGACTTCAGAGAGCGCTGAAGAAGTCCCTCGCGGAATAAAAACGTACCTCAGCGGCTAAAGCCGCGTTGCGAACAGGTACGATCGGCACGGCTGAAGCCGTGCCCTTAAGCAAGACCGACTTTGAGCGTCCTCTTCGTCCGCTCGCATGGCTTCACCGAAATCTCGTCCTCTGGACACCGATTGTTCCAGATGACACCGATTAAAGGCCACGGGGGATTTTCTGGCGCGGCTTTTTGCCGGTTTTATCGCTGCGTACTGTCCGCCGAAGAATAAATCGTGGCTGATGGCGGTAATTGTCCTAAGATGTGGAGGTTCCCAACTACTGGAGGAAAGATGACTGCAGCAGCAAGCTCGCCGCAACCTACACCTGAGCGTTTTTTTGGCGCGATCAACGCGTATGAGCAGACGGAGGCGATGAAGGCCGCTGTTGAACTTGAAGTTTTTACCGCCATCGCCGAAGGCAACACGACGACTGCGGCGATTGCCGAGCGGTGCAAAGCCTCCGAACGCGGGGTGCGCGTGCTGTGCGATTTTCTGACCATTCATGGGTTTCTGACGAAGGACGGAACGCAGTATGGGCTGGCGGCAGACTCTGCGGTTTTTTTGGACCGGAAATCGCCGGCGTATGTCGGCGGCGTGATTGAGTTTCTGCTGACGCCGCGTGTGCGGGAGGCGCATGCGCTGCTGACGGAGGCGGTGCGGCGCGGTGGCTGTGCGCTGGGCGAAGGCAATATGGTGCCGGAGAATCCGGACTGGGTGAAGTTTGCGCGGGCGATGATGCCGATGATGATGATGCCTGCGCAGATCATGACGGCGGAGCTTCTTAAGGGTGGCGCGGCGCACAAGGTTCTGGACATCGCGGCGGGTCATGGGATCTACGGGATCACGGTGGCGAAACAGAATCCCGGGGCTGAGATTTATGCCTGCGATTGGAAGAATGTTCTGGCGGTCGCGGAGGAGAATGCGCGGGCGATGGGAGTTGGCGACCGCCACCATCTGCTTCCGGGGAGTGCGTTCGAGGTTGATTTTGGCAGCGGCTACGATCTGGCGTTGGTCACGAACTTCCTGCATCACTTCGATCCTCCTACGTGCACGAACTTTATGAAGAAGGTGCATGCTTCTTTGGTGACGGGCGGGCGCGCGGCGATTGTTGAATTTGTTCCCAATCCTGACCGGGTATCGCCGCCGATGGCTGCGGCCTTCAGCATGGTGATGCTGGCGACGACTCCTTCGGGCGATGCGTACACGTTCGCGGAGCTTGAGAGCATGTCGAAGGATGCAGGCTTCTCGCGGGTTGAACTTGCGCCGGGGCAGCTTGGGCTTGATCGCCTGGTGATTGCGTATAAGTGAGCCTGGGCCGAGGGAAGGTGTGAGGTGATACCCGATACCGGTGTCGCCGGCTGGTTTTTCTATTGCTGGCGAGCGTAGAATTCAGGCCGGATCGAAGCGGGTGCGACAAGGAGAGCGTGATGAAGAAGTATCTTTCCATGGTGTTGACGTTGGGTCTGCTGACGGCGGTTCCTGCGGTGGCCAAGAGCAAGGACAAGACGCTTCCGCCTTACATTCTGCAGGCGCACACCGTGGCGGTCCTCGTTGAGCCAGGTGCGGGCATCGATGCTGAAGATCCGCTGGCGAATCAGGTTGCGCAGAAGGATGTTGAGACTGCGCTGCTGAAGTGGGGAAGATTTCAACCGGTGATCAGCCCTGTGGAGGCGGACATGATCATTGTGATTCG
>DATMPD010000066.1:0-7127 GCA_035567955.1 Edaphobacter sp. | reverse complement strand
GCAGGAAGACTAGTTCTGGCGCGTGGGTCCAGAGGATGGTGGTCAGGGGGGTGAGGAGGAGAGCGATGGCGAGGGTTAGGGCAGTGAGAGATGTCAGGAGATACGCGGGGATAAGCTTTGTGTGCTCACGCAGGGGAGAGGACGTCACGGATGAAATCCCCAGGCTTTGAGAGGAAGACGGACGCGTTTCTCCACCCCAACGAGCAAAAACGCTTGTCGGGGACCCCGGTTCGCGCGATGGCCCACTCGTGCGATGAGACCGCATGAATGGGGCACCCGGTTTCGTGGCTCGCAGGAGGAGGAGCATTGCGACGGTGAGGGTGGTGAGAATGATGGCGATGACGGACGCGGTGTGGAGAACCTGGTCGTGTGGCGGGTCGCCGGTGCGGTGGAAGAGGAAGTTGTCCTGGACGCGCATGTTGGAGATGATGGCCATGGCGATCTGGACGTAGCGGCGTTCGTAGGCGGCGGGGAGGATGTAGAAGGCGGCGAGGCCGAAGCCGAGGATGGTTCCGGTGATGGTGTTGACGGCAATTTGGAGTGGGGTTTGGGATGGGGTGGTACCGGTGTTGGCTTGGGCGGGAGCGGTCGCGCCGGCGCGCGATGCCAACATCTCAGAATCGAGATATGGGGCACCCGGATTTGTGGCGCTCAGGTCACTTGGTGAACCACTAGCGAATCGGTTTGAAGAGTTGGCGGCTAATCGGATGGCGGTGAGGAGGGCGAGAGCATAGCAGGACATGACGGCGGCAGGCGCGTTGGTTAGCCACAGCAGGGCGATGGGGATGGCGATGCGGGGGATGGTGACCCCGCCTTTGTCGTTGCCGCGCAGGATGGCTTGGAGGAGGAGGGGGATCCAGGCGGCGGCGAGGAGTTCGGCGTAGGCGGTGCGCTCGTAGGCGGTGAAGAGCATGTAGGGGTTGACGGTGTAGAGGATGGCGGCGACGAGTGCGGCGGTGGGGCTGGCGAAGTCGCGAGCCAGGCGATACAGCGCGAGGCCGCTGGCAGTCAGGGCTAGCCAGGTGTAGAGGATGGGGGTCCAGGTCCAGGGGAGGAGAAGGCCGAGGATTGCGCCAATGGTCCAGGAGAGCGGGGGGTAGAAGACGAAGCGGGGTTCGCCGGCGTTGTAGGCGGGAGTGTAGGCCCAGTGAGGGTGCAGGTCGCCATGGGTGAACTGTCGGGCGGCTTCCATCCAGCTGAGGAGGTGGAAGTCGAAGTCGTGGCCGCAGGAGCAGCCTTGGATGAGCAGGGGCAGGGTGGCCAGGAACGCGGCTAAGGGGATGAGGAGATACGGGAGCCGGGCTCGCTGCATGGAGTGAGGGTATCGCAGAGGGCGGTTTGTTGGATGGGGTAGAGCGTTGATGGGGTCAGATTGGCGAGAGCGGTCGCGCTTTCGCGCGATGCCCACATCTCAAAATTGAGATATGGGGCACCCGCATTTGCAAGCGGGGTCTGCAATCGTGGCGGGACGGGTCGAGCGGTCGCGGTAAGTTAAGTTCTTCGGGGTCCTTCGCTTTCACCCAGACCCCAATGCGCTCCGGATGACGGCAAGAACAAAAACACAAACGTTGCTGGGTTAGTGGGCTCCAGCGGGGGCTTTGCCGGGTTTTACTTTTTTGAAGAGCCAGACGATGCCGACGCAGAAGAAGCAGAGCAGGGAGAGCCAGCGGAAGACGTCGACGAATGCCCAGTTGGAGGCCTGGCGTTGTAGCTCCATGTAGAGGCGCGCCTGGGCGGGATCGGCGGCGTTGGACTTGCCGAAGTAGCCGGTGAGGCCGCGGGTCATGCTGTTGAGCGCGTTCTCGAACTGCTGGCCGCTGAGGGGGACGGAGTTGATGATCTCGTTCTGGTGGACGGCAGAGCGGCGGGTGAGCAGCGTCTGCGCGATGGAGATGCCGATGGAGCCGCCGACATTACGCATGAGGTTGAAGAGGCCGCTGGCGTTGCCGATCTGTTTGTTGTCGAGCGTGCCGTAAGCGGCGGTGCTGATAGGCACGAAGACGAAGCTGAGGCCGAACCCGGTGATGAGGATGGGGAGGAGGAGGGTCGTGGGGGAGACGTCGAGGGTGATGTTGCCGAAGTAGAGGGTGGTGAGGCCGAAGGTGAGGAAGCCGAAGGTGAGGAGCCAGCGGGGGTCTACTTTGTTCGACAGGAAACCGATGATGGGCATGCCGCAGATGGCTCCGATGCCGCGCGGGGCGACGACCAGGCCGGCGGTGAAGGCGGTGTAGCCGAGGAGCTCCTGATAGAAGAGCGGGAGGACGGTGACGGTGGAGTAGATGCCGATGCCGAACATGAAGATGAGCGCGCAGCCGAGGAGGAAGTTGCGGTCTTTCAGGACTTTTAGATCGACGATGGTGTCTTTGTCGCGCCAGCAGTGCCAACAGAAGTAGATAAAGGACGTTATAAGGAAGAAGGTGGCCCAGCGGATCCAGGTGGCGCCGAACCAGTCGTCTTCCTGACCCTTGTCCAAGACAACTTGCAGGCAGCCGGTCCAGATGACGAGGGCGGCGAAGCCGTAGCGGTCGAGCGGCGGGACCTTGGCTTTGCTGATGTACGCGGGATCGAAGATGAAGCGGTTGATCATGAAGAGGGCGAGAATGCCGATGGGGATGTTGATGTAGAAGGCGTAGCGCCAGGAGTAGGTGTCGGTGAGCCAGCCCCCGAGGGTGGGGCCAAGGACGGGGGCGACGACGACTCCGAAGGCGAAGACGGCCATGGCGGCGCCGCGTTTTTTGGGCGGGAACGATTCGAGGAGGATGGCCTGGGATAAGGGCTGGAGGGCTCCGCCGCCGGCGCCCTGGATGACCCGGGCGAGAAGCATGATGCCCAGGGTGGGGGCGGCTCCGCAGGCAAAGCTGGCGGCGGTGAAGATGGTGACGCAGGACATGAGGAAGCGCTTGCGGCCGAAGCGGAGGGAGAACCAGTTGCTGGCAGGCAGGACGATGGCGTTGGCGACGAGGTAGCTGGTGAGGACCCAGGTGGCTTCGTCGGTCGAGGCCGAGAGCGAGCCGGCGATGTAAGGGAGGGCGACCGAGGCGATGGCGGTGTCGAGCACCTCCATGAAGGTGGCGAGCATGACCGAGGCGGCGATCAGCCAGGGGTTGATGCCGTGCGAGGCTTCAGCGGATTGGTCTGGGGGTGCAACTGCTGCGGCTGAGGCCATGGGATAAGAGCAGTTCCTTCGCGTCGAAGTGATTGTCTCTTATGTAGAGCTAAAAAGGGGAGCGGAGGATGCATTTCTCAGCGAGGCGTTCGACCCGCAGAACGAAAAGCGGCAGACCCGTTCGTGCATGGGACTGCCGCCTGGTTGTTGGTTGGGTTGTTGGTTGTTGAATTGGCCGGGAACGGCCGCAGCGCTTAGTAGCCGCTGCGGCCGTACGGGGCCGACGACGGAGAAACCGTGTGAGCGGATCCGACCCTGCGGGCGGTGGGGGGGTGCCGGAGGGCAGGGATCTGGGTCGCTTCGATGCTCTTGGGAAGGTCGGTAGGCTGCGTCTCGGAGCCATACGGGCTCAGGGAGTCGCTGGCTGCCTGGGGCTTGGAGGTCCGGGTGGAGGCGTCGGCTGAATTGCAGCCGGAGAGGAGACCGGCAAGGAGGCCGGCCAGGCCCAGAGAAGCAATTTTAAAGAGGTTGCGCTTGGTTCGAGAGGCGGGCAGAAAAGACATGAGCGAGGCTCCAGGTGATGCATGGTGGTGCATGAATTGAGGCAAGCGTACCGGGGGGCATCTGGAGCGACAATGACACCTTCGGGGGAGTTGGATTTGTGTGGAAAAAGCCGCTTTGGAGGCTGGTTTGCTGTGGGTTGGATTGATAATAAAGGCGTTCGAGCGGCGTGACGCGGGGACGGGCCCGCTCTCTTGTATCCCTAGCAGAATGAGCGGTTCTGGAAATCAGGAACCTGCCTAGCGTAGGACGGCTTAGCAGGAAATCGACCGCCTTTGGCGTATAACCCCACTCAGAACCGCTATTCCTGTCGCAAGCAGAACGAAGCTGGAAGGCTCAGGAGTGACCCCCCCGGGAACGTCGTAATTGATGGAAAGATCTGCTGTGAGATCTGTGGAATTTCCCCCCTCAAAGGCAAAAATCTCCCAGGAGTTATAGCCCGCCGATACAAGTGACGGAGTGAGGGTCGTTAACGATGAGAAGTCTACGTAGTATCCCAAAGTTCCGCTGAGGCAGGGGGTAAATCCGGCTTGGACCAGATCGACAGAATTGCCTGGAGCATTGAGCTGGCAAGTAGCGTTCGATGAATAGGAGTGGCCTCCGATGGAGGTGAACGATGTCTGGGTCGAAATTGTCTCATTGATCTGGCCGGGAACGGATGGGTTGTTTATGTCCGCCCGGCCCGCTTGTAATAAAGTCGTGTCGCTGAAGGGCCCCTCTTGAATAAGTGGCACAAAAGAGACGTCCAACGTCGCGTTCGTGACGACAGCCCCAGCGGGCAGCGTAAAGGTGGGAAAGACCAGTTGCACAAAATTATCTCCGGTCTGCGGAAGGCCGAACGCCTGCAATTGGGATGAATCTGGATAAGTCGCCACGTAAAAGCCATTTGAACCTTCACCGGCTGTAGAACCGATAGAGCCGGTAATGACCAGATCGATGCTATCTGCGCAGGCGGGCAGCGCTGGAATCGTGAGAATCAGGATCGGCAGGACCTTCTTGACGAAACGCGCGAGATTACTTCCTCGCGGTGCGGCGACAGTAGCCGGGGCAATCTTCGTGCTTCCATTGCTTCGCATCGATCCTCCTCTAAGCCGCGAACAATCAAGTTAAGTGATTATTTGGCCGATCTACGGCCTCCGATTCGATTCGGAATAACACCTTCTGGTTGTATGCCGGCTGGCTGGCGAGATGCCCAATTCGTTTTTCCCCCGAGAGAACCGCGCGGGGCCTGTTTTCACCGTGGATGCACTGGTTTGCTCTAAGGCCATATGTCGCCACGGATCTAGAGTTAGGAGTATTTTTTGGCGGCCGGAGGTATTTGGGTGAATCCCACGAGGGATAAGGTGCATCAGAATACTTGACAGTAAGTGACTCAAGGTGCGATTCTTGAGCGGGTCTTGACAAAAGGTCTAGAAAATTTGCTTTAAGGGGCAGTGCGCCCGGAATGAGGATTTGGGATGGGAAAAATTATAGGAATTGACTTGGGAACGACGAACTCCTGCGTGGCCGTGATGGAAGGCGGCGAGGCAAAGGTGATTCCCAACGAAGAGGGTGGTCGGACTACGCCTTCTGTCGTCGCGTTCACGAAGAGCGGCGAGCGACTGGTTGGGCAGGTGGCCAAGCGCCAGGCGATTACAAACCCGGAGAACACGATCTACTCGATCAAGCGCTTTATGGGTCGCCGCATGAACGAAGTTGGCGACGAGTTGAAGATGGTGCCGTACAAGGTGGTGGCGAAGGGCGACAACATCGTCGTCGTGGCGCAAGGCAAGGAGTACACCCCGCCTGAGATCTCGGCGATGATTCTGCAGAAGCTGAAGAAGGCTGCGGAGGACTATCTGGGGACTTCGGTGACCGAGGCTGTGATTACGGTTCCGGCTTACTTCAATGATGCGCAGCGGCAAGCGACGAAAGATGCCGGCAAGATCGCCGGGCTCGACGTAAAGCGCATCGTGAACGAGCCGACGGCGGCTGCGCTCGCGTACGGACTCGACAAGAAGAAGGACGAGACGATTGCGGTTTACGACTTCGGCGGCGGTACGTTTGATATCTCGATCCTTGAGGTCGGCGAAGGCGTCATTGAGGTGAAGTCGACCAATGGCGATACGCACCTGGGCGGCGACAATCTGGACCAGCGCATTGTGGATTGGCTGATTGCCGAGTTCAAGTCGGAGAGCGGACTTGACCTGCACTCCAAGGGCAACGAGATGGCGTTGCAGCGGTTGAAGGATGCTGCCGAGCGCGCGAAGATCGAGCTGTCGACAGCGCAGGAGACGGAGATCAATCTCCCCTTCATTACTGCCGATGCGAGCGGACCGAAGCACCTGGTGCGGAAGCTGACACGCGCGAAGCTGGAGTCTCTCGTCGATGATCTGCTGCAGAAGTCGGTTGGCCCCTGCAAGCAGGCGATGAAGGATGCCGGCGTTGATGCGTCGAAGATCGACGAGGTCGTGCTGGTTGGCGGTCAGACCCGTATGCCGAAGATCCAGCAGCTGGTTAAGGAGCTGTTCGGCAAGGAGCCGCATAAGGGTGTGAACCCGGATGAGGTTGTGGCGATCGGCGCCGCGGTGCAGGCCGGCGTGCTGGCGGGCGATGTGAAGGACCTGCTGCTGCTCGACGTGACTCCGCTGACGTTGTCGATTGAGACGATGGGCGGCGTGGCGACACCGATGATCAACCGGAACACGACGATTCCGACCAAGAAGACGGAGACGTTTTCGACGGCGGCGGACTCGCAGACCGAGGTTGAGGTGCATGTGCTGCAGGGCGAACGGCCGATGGCGGCGCAGAACCGGACGCTGGGCAAGTTCAAGCTGGCGGGAATTCCTCCGGCTCCCCGCGGCGTGCCGCAGATCGAGGTCACGTTCGACATCGACGCCAACGGCATCCTAAATGTAACGGCGAAGGACAATGCGACAGGTAAAGATCAGAAGATTACGATCACCAGCTCGTCCGGCCTGAGCAAGGAAGAGGTTGAGCGGATGGCGAAGGATGCCGAGGCTCATGCCGCTGAGGACAAGGAGCAGCGCGAGGCGGTCGAAGCGCGCAATCAGCTGGATTCTCTGGTGTACAACGTCGAGAAGATGCTGAAGGACGCGGGCGACAAGGTTCAGCAGTCGGATAGGGCTGACGTCGAGAATGCGCTGGCAGATGCGAAGTCGACGCTGGCTGGAACGCCAAACGCGAGTGAGCTGAATTCCTCGAAGGAACGTCTAACTACTGTGAGCCACAAGCTCGCCGAGGCGATGTACAAGGCGACTGCGGCTTCCGCGGGCGCTCCGACGGATGGTGCGACGGCAGCCGAAGGAACGACCGAGCAGAAGAAAGACGAAGGCGTGATTGATGCAGAGTATGTCGACGTGGATGATAAGAAGTAGGTAAGTTTAATCCGTAGACGCTTCGTCGACGTATTAAAGATGAGGGGCGTTCCTGTTCGGGTGCCCCTCATTTTTATCAAGTT
>DATMPD010000065.1:0-17512 GCA_035567955.1 Edaphobacter sp. | reverse complement strand
GGGCAGTCGGGCGGTGGGGCGAAGTGCGCGACGCTGATGGCGATGCCGGCGGCGAAGGGCTTGTTTCATCGCGTGCTGACGATGAGTGGGCAACAGGTGACGGCCAAGCCTACGGTGATTGCGAATGAGGTGACGAAGGACATGCTGGACAAGCTGGGGGTGAAGTACGGCCAGCTCGATGCGCTGCAGACGCTGCCGATGGAGAAGATCCAAGAGGCGGCGCGGGTGAGTACGGCGTGGCTGCCGGTGATGGATGGAGGTGCGTTGCCGCGGGATCCGTTCGATCCGGATGCGCCGGGGATCTCGGCGGGGGTGCCGATGATTCTGGCGAATACGCATGATGAGACGGTGACGTCGGCTGCGGGACCGACGGGCGTGTTGACGTGGGAGCAGGCGCCGGGTGCTTTGAAGGCGAGTGTGGGGCAGTATCTGGGGTCGTATACGCCGGAGGAGATTATTCGGCGGTATCGCGAGATCTACCCGGAGAGAGATGCGGCGCATGTGGTGGTGGCGGCGGCGGTGGCGTTTCGGGCGTGGCCGGGTCAGGTGATCGAGGCGGACAGGCGGGCTGCTGATGCGCGGAGCCAGGCGCACACGTGGGTTTATCGGATGGACTGGAAGGTGCCGTTTCCGGGACACTGGTCGCTGCATACGATCGATATTCCGTTCGTCTTTGATAACGTGGCGCTGGCCCCTGGCATGTGCGGGGCGAGTGCGGAGGAGCAGGCAGCGGCACAGCCTTTGGCGACGCGAATGTCGGAGATGCTGATTGCGTTTGCGCGGACGGGCAATCCTAACTGCGAGGAAGTGCCGCATTGGCCCAGCTACGATTTGAAAGACAGAAACACGATGATCTTCGACTCGGAGACGGGGGATAACGAAACGCGGGTGGAGAAGGATCCACGCGGAGCGGAACGGGTGTTCGCCGCAGGAGCGCATTATCGGCAGCCGGGAACTTGATTGCGAGTGTTTCGCGTGGGGTATGATTTGCGCTGACAGAGGAGGGTTGATGACGGGGTTGGGATCGGTCTTACGGGGTGCGGCGTTGGCGATGTCTTTTGCGGTGATGGATGGGGTCGTTGCGGGACAGTTCGGAGCGGGGGGAGCTACGGTGGTCACGGAGCAGACGCACGGAGACGTGAGTTTGAAGGTGGGTGCGGTGCTGGAGGTGCGGCTGGAGGCGAATCACACGACCGGGTATAGCTGGGTTTTTGCGCCGGCGGTGAATCCTGTTTTGATGAGGCAGGGGAAGACGGTGTATCAGGAGCACGTTGCCGAAGGCACCGTGGGAGTAGGCGGCGTGGAGGTATGGCGGTTCAAGGCGATGAAGGCAGGGAAGCAGGGGTTGCAGTTTGAGTATCGCAGGCCGTGGGAGAAGGGCACGCCGCCGGCAAAGGTGGTCACGTTCGCAGTGATTGTGGAGTAATGGAATGAGAGTGGTTTGCTCGGAGGAGGAGAGGATGAATCGACGTAACGTTTTGCAGGGGATGGGAGCGGCGATGATGCTATCGATAGCGAGTGAGATGGAAGCGCAGGGTGGCGGTGCGAAGTCGGACGTGGTGTACGAGCTTCGCGTGTATCACGCGAACGAAGGCAAACTGGATGCGCTGGTCGCGCGGTTTCGCGATCACACGGATGCGATCTTCAGGCGCCATGGGATGATCAGTATCGCCTACTGGTTGCCGACCGATGAGCCGCTGAAGGGCAAAACGTTGATTTACATTTTGAAGCATCCCAGCCGGGAGGCGGCCGCGGCGAACTGGAAGGCGTTTCACGACGACCCGGAGTGGGTGAAGGTTTCGACGGCGTCGGAGGTGAATGGGAAGTTGGCAGCGAAGGTGGATTCCACCTATATGACGCTGACGGATTTTTCGCCGGCGATCTGAGGCGGATTGAATTGTGCAGCAGATGCTGCGGTTGCAAAGTTGGTTCAGTCACCGTGACTGTGGAGTTATAAACGAAAGAGCGCAATGCGCTGAGGAGAGGGAATGAATCGACGTGAGGTTTTGCAGGGAATGGGCGCAGCGATGATGTTTTCGACGGCGAGCGGGCTTGCGGCCCAGACGGCGGGCGATGATACAGGCGTGGTGTATGAGTTGCGCATCTATCACACCTACGAGGGCAAGCTGGAGCCGCTGCTGAAGCGTTTTCGCGAGCAGGAAACGAAGATCTTTGAACGGCTGGGGATGCATGGTGTGGGCTACTGGACTCCGGACGATGAGCCGCTGAAGGGACGCACTCTGGTTTATATGTTGCGGCACAAGAGTCGTGAGGCGGCCAAGGAGAGCTGGGCCAAGTTCGGCAAGGACCCCGAGTGGGTGAAGCTGAAGTCGGAGTCCGAGGCGAGTGGGCCGCTCGTGGAAAAGCACGATATTACATTTATGACGCTAACGAATTTTTCTCCGAAGGTATAAGGCTGGTTAAACGAAACAGGAGCCGCTTCGAGCGAAGTGGCTTCCTGCGGTTTGTTGGTCAGCGGACGCGGAAGTCAGCGCGACAGCCGTTGTCGACCCAGAGGCCGCGCTGGTCGGTACCCCAGGTATTGCCGCGAACACAGGGCGAGCCGCTGATCTGACGAACGAGCTGGACGTCGCGGCTGTTGCCGATGGCGCACCAGTTTCTTTTGCCGTTGTTGGACGAACACGTGACGAGCTGCTGCTGTGGGGACGGCGGGCCGTAAGATCCCCCGATAGCGAAGTCGGCACGGCAGCCGTTGTCGACCCAGAGGCCGCGCTGGTCGATACCCCAGGTGCTGCCGCGAACACAGGGCGAGCCGCTGATCTGACGGACAAGCTGGACATCGCGGCTATTGCCGATGGCGCACCAGTTTCTGCGGCCATCATTCGAGGAGCAATTGATGGTCTGGCTGGGCGGTGGGCCTGGGGGCCTGCCCCCTCCGCCTCCGCCGACAACGAAGTCGGCTCGGCAGCCCTGGTCAACCCATAAACCTCCCCGGTCGACGCCCCAGGTGCTTCCCTGAATGCAGGGCGAACCGCTGATCTGACGGGCAAGGCGAATGTCGCGATTGCCGAAATCGCCGCAGTAGTTTCTCTTGCCGTTATTCGAGGAGCAGTTGACGGTTTGTTGCCCGTAGCCTTGTTGCTCGTAGCCGGGTTGGGGTGCCGCGTGTGCGAGCGATGGTGCAAGAGAGCTGAAGGTGAACGACAGAGCAGCAAGGAAAAAAAACTTCGTAATACGGGTCATCTTGCCTCTTTCGAGATGAAAAGTATCGCTGCTATCGGGCCCAATGAGCGACAGTGCTGGTTGGCGAGATGAGGATATTCGGTTGGGAGTTGCTTGTCGAGAGGGGTTGAGTGGAGATGAAAACGGCCGTCCCCTTTGTGAGGGACGGCCGTTGGGTTTTGGAATTCCCGTTTGGGATTTGCCGTTCGGCTAGATCACGCCTGCGGGTTTCGGATTGTTCGGATCGAATTTGGCGACCTGAATTTTTTCGGCGAGGCCAATCTTGCTGAGCAGCCAGATGCCGTAGTAGTTGATGTCGAACTCGTACCAGGTGAGGCCGTGACGCGCGCTGACGGGGTGCGCGTGGTGGTTGTTGTGCCAGCCCTCGCCGCCGGTGAGCAGAGCAACCCACCAGTTGTTGCGGGAGTCGTCCTTGGTCTCGAAGCGGCGCTTACCCCAGAGGTGCGTCGCAGAGTTCACGAGCCAGGTGGCATGAAGCCCGATGGTGACGCGGAGGAAGGTTCCCCAGAGAACCATGCCGACTGCGCCAATGACGTAGTGGCCGGGACCGGCGAGCAGGCCGCCGAGGATGAGTTGAAGGACGCCGGTGGCGACCAAAGGAATCCAATGGTATTTGCTGAGCCAGACGTGGACGGGGTCCTTGGTGAGGTCGGGAGCGTAGCGGCCGAGGAGCGCGGTTTCAGAGTGCAGCGCGCGGCCGGAGAGAATCCAGCCGGCGTGAGCCCACCAGGTGCCGTCGTGCGGGGTGTGGGGGTCGCCTTCGTGGTCGGAGTTCTGATGGTGGACGCGGTGGGTGGCAACCCAGAAGATGGGCCCGCCCTCAAGGGCGAGACAGCCGCACATGGTGACGAAGTACTCGACCCACTTGGGGGTGCGGTAGCCGCGGTGCGTGAGCAGGCGATGGTAGGCCATGCCGATGCCGACGTTGATAGCGAAGAAGTACATGATGACGAAAGCGGCCAGGTTCGTCCAGGAGAAGAAGAAGAGGGAGGCGATGGCTCCGACGTGGAAGAGCCCCATGGCGATGGTGGTGATCCAGTTGATGCGGCCCTGCTGGTGCTCGCGGCCCATGCGGAGATCCTGCTTGATCTTCTGGGTGACTTCGGCGACGGCTGGGACCACAGCGGCCAGCCTGGGTGCGGTCTTTACGGGGGCTTCTTCGATGGTGGTAACGGGAGTCATGTCTTCTCGTGTCCTCAAACTGCTGTTTCGAACTACTGTGTCTAACGCTAACAGGGGTGTTTGAGGCGTGGTGTAAGACTTTTGTAATGCTCCCCAAAGGTGTTAGATGTGACGGTAAAACTTTTGTAATGCTACTGAAAGAGGAAGTTGATAGGGTGTAAGGATGACCTTTTCAAGTGGGACCTTGGTGGTTTTGGTGGTGATGTCAGGATCGGTTGTCGCATTGGGGCAGGCGATCGATTTACCGACGAGCAAACAGATTGTGCGTCCGGTTCCGGGAAGTCCGCAGCGGCTGAATAGCCTGCCGATGTCGATGGTGATGTCGCCGGACTGGCACTATGTGGTGACAGTGAATGCGGGGTATGGGACGTTCGAGTCCAACTATATGCAGTCGCTGGCGGTGATGGATGTACGCACGGGAACGGTAGCGGATTTTCCTGATGCGGATACAGGTACGCGGGCGAAACAGACACTGTACTCGGGTCTGGCGTTTAGCCGCGATGGAAGACATCTCTATGCCAGCATGGGGTCGGAGGTCGATCCGTTAGGGACAGCGAGCGGCGACACTGGCAGTGGGGTGGTGGTGTATCGGTTTATTGAGGGAAAGATCTCGCGGGAACGGATGATGAAGATTCCGCTGCAGCAGCTGGCCGCTGGGCGGAAGACCATGCTGATCGGCGGGAAAGAGGGAGATAAGGGTGTGCCGTTTCCGGCAGCGATCGCGGTGTTAGGTGCGGCGGGTGCGGAGAAGCTGCTGGTTGCGGGCAATCTGTCGGACGATGTGTTGTTGATGAATGCGAGCACGGGGGTAATTGAAAAAAGGTTTGATCTTTCGGAGAACGATGCGGTGCCTTCGACATATCCGGTGGCGCTGGCAATTTCGAAGGACGGGACGCGAGCGTTTGTCGCGCTGTGGAATGCGAGCGAGGTAGTGGAGCTCGATCTGAAGAAGGGAACAGTGGGGCGGAAGCTGGCATTGTTGAAGCCTGAGAACGCGACTGCGCCGGGAACGCATCCCTGTGCACTGGAGGTTTCGCCGGATGGCAAGACGATGTATGTTGCATTGGCGAATCGGGACGCTGTGGCGGCGGTGAATATAGGGGCGGAGCAATTTTCCGTGAAGGGATACTTCGATACGCGGCTGCCGCAGCAGAGCTACTTTGGCGCCGAGCCTGAGGCGCTGGCGTTGTCGCCGGACGGGTCGCGGTTGTATGTGGCGAACGCGATCTCGGACGCCATCGCAGTGATGGATACGACGAAGCTGACGGCAAAGGCGGCGAAGGAGGGTATGGTGGAGCCGATCGGGTTTCTGCCGACGGAGTGGATGCCGATGTCGCTCAGTTTTGGTGAAGACAGGTTGTATGTAGCGACGGCCAAAGGAAAGGGGACAGGGCCGAATAACTTTCCCCAACGACAGGTGCCCGGACAGCGCGGTCGGCAGGGTAGCTCCACCTACATTGGAACGCTGTTGTATGGGTCGCTGGCGGTGATTGATGTGAAGGGGATGGAACCGGAGCTTACGAAGTGGACGGCCGAGGTGCTGGAGGCCAACCGGATGAAGGCGGCAGAGGAGAAGATCCAATTTGCCGACGGCAGACCGGACCACATTAAGCATGTGATCTACATCATTAAGGAGAACCGGACCTACGACCAGGTGCTCGGAGATCTCAAGAAGGATGGCAAGCCGGTGGGGAACGGCGATGCGAGTCTGGCGATGTACGGCGCCGAGATTACTCCGAATGAACATAAGCTGGCGCTGCAGTTCGGCGTGCTGGATAACTTTTACGATTCGGGTGAGGTGTCGGGCGACGGGCATGTGTGGTCGACGGCGGGGATCGGCACGGACTACCTGGAGAAGACGTGGGAGCAGAACTATCGCGGCGGGCAGCGGACGTACGACTTTGAGGGCGTGGTGGCGCAGGGATATCCAATTCTGCAGAAGATTCCCGATGTAAATGAGCCGGCGAGTGGATATCTGTGGGGCAACATGGATCGGCATGGGAAGACGCACTACAACTTTGGCGAGTACATCTCTTCGACGTTCTGTGATGCGAAAAAGAGCGGAAGCTCGCAGGAAGGCCCGCTGCTGGAGGGGACGCACTGCGAGCAGGCGGCGGTCAAACCTGGTGAGGCGTTTCCTGAGGAGTGGGGAGGCGGAGTTAACAAATGGCCCTGGCCGGTTCCGCGGCTGGCGAAGAACGTTCCGACCAAGCCGGAGTTGGTGGGGCATTATGCGCCGGAGTCGCCGGACTTCAATCTACGGGTTCCGGACCAGATACGCGCGGAGATCATGCTGAAGCATCTGAAGGGTTGGATCGCCGATCGCGAGGCGGGTAACGACACGATGCCGAACTTCATTATGATGCGTCTGGGGAACGACCATACTGCCGGGACCACTCCAGGCGGACCGACGCCGAAGTCTTCTGTAGCGGATAACGATCTGGCGCTTGGGCGGATGGTCGAGGCGGTGTCCCACTCGGCTTACTGGGACGACACGGCGTTCTTTCTTCTGGAAGACGATGCGCAGAATGGCGCGGACCATGTAGATGCGCACCGGAGTCTGGCGCTGGTGGTGAGTAAGTATTCGCCGCGCGCAGCCGATGGCGGCCCCTTTGTGGACAGCAGGTTCTATTCGACGGTGAGCGTGGTGCGGACGATGGAGACGCTGCTTGGAGTTCCTCCGATGAATAACAACGATGCGTTGAGCACGATGATCAGCACGCTGTTTACCGGGGCGGGGGATCAGGCACCGTACTCGGCGGACTGCGCAAACCGGGATAATGGGTTGATCTATACCGCAAATCAGAGGACCGCTCCCGGGGCGCGCGAGAGCTCGAAGATGGACTTTACGCATGAGGATCACGCGGATCCGCAGAAGCTGAACGTCATCCTATGGAAGGACGCGATGGGCGACCGGCCGGTTCCGGCGTTGCTGCTGGAGAAGAGGAAGAAGCAAAAGAAGGATGATGACGACTAATGACAGGTGTAGGGAATAGGGAGTAGCAAGCGAAGACAACGGCAGAGCGGCTATGCTTGGGGTGACAGCTTTTTGAGGGGTGAGGATGGATGTTGCGCCGTTTCGATTGAAGCCGTGGTTCAGTGAGCGGGTGTGGGGCAAGCGGGATCTGCAGCCGTGGTACGCCGATACGGGCACGACGGAGCTGGTGGGCGAGGCGTGGTTGACAGGGCCGCAGTGCGTGGTGGAGACGGGCGCGTTGGCGGGGCGGACGCTGGCTTCTCTCGCGACGGAGTTGGGCGGGGAGTTTCCGCTGCTGGTCAAGCTGCTGTTCCCGGCGGAGAAGCTTTCTGTGCAGGTGCATCCGGATGATGAGCAGGCGCAGAAGCTAGGTGAGACTCGCGGCAAGACGGAGTGCTGGTATGTTCTCGAGGCGGAACCGGGGGCAACGATCGCGCTGGGGTTGAAAGACGGCGTGGGCGTTAGCGATGTGAAGGGCGCTGTTGCAGCCGGGACGCTGGAGGAACTGGTGGAGTGGGTGCCGGTGTCGGTGGGGGATATGTTGTTTGTCGATGCAGGGACGGTGCATGCGATCGGGCCGGGAGTGGTGCTGTTGGAGACGCAGCAGACAAGTGACGTGACGTATCGGCTGTATGACTACGGACGTCCTCGGGAGCTGCATCTGGAGAAGGGCCTGCAGGTGATCAAGCCGAAGACTGCGGCGGGTAAGGTCTCGCCGAAGAGGATGAACGGGTTTACACGATTGATTGAGCAGAAGTATTTCGTGGTGGACCGGTTTGATTTTGGCGAGGTGACGGAGGCCAGTGTTTCGTTCGATGGCCCGGGCTGCCTGGTCGGATTAGCTGGTCGAACCGTTGTTTCGACCTCAGAGAATGAGGTGGTGCTGTATCCGGGGCAGGCGGTCGTTGTACCGCAGGGAGCCGGTGGGGTGATCGTCGATACGGATACCGGGGTTTCGTTTCTGCGGTGCGTGGCCCCGGTTTAGAGAGCTTACTTCGATTCGCTGGCGATTGCCGCGGCCACGATTTTCTTGAAGGCTGCGGCCGAGGGCGTTGGGGCGCCGAAGAACTTTGAGACGAAGGCTTTGAAGAAGGAGCTTGCCATCAGCAGGGTGGCTGAGGTTTCGGCGTCGATAGATTTATCGGTGCGGCCCAGCGACTGCTCCGCGGAGATGTATCTTTGCAGGCGTGCAATTGCGCCCTGGGGGCCTTTGTTGCGCGTTGTGAGGGAATCACGATAAGCGCTGAGGAGCTGGGGATCAGCGAAGAGGCCGCAAAGCATTGGGACGACGCGCTCGTGAAAGGCAAAGATTGCGCGGAGAGCGCGGGTCAGATTTTGCTCAGGGGTGCGGGTGCCGATGGACTGCTCCAATGACTTGAGGGGGAGGAGCATGTCGGGAAGGCTCTCTTCGAGAACCGCTAAGAGCAGGGTCAAGCGATTGTCGAAGTGGACATAGAGGGCGGCTTCCGAGCAGCCAGCCTGTTCGGCAATCGCGCGTGTGGTGGTGCTGGCGAGGCCGCGTGTGCGAATGAGAGCTTCGGTGGCAGCGATAATTTCGGGTCTTCGGCTTGGCCTGCCCCGGGTGGGCTTGGCTTTTTCTTCCTGCTTCATGCGGGGACCTCCGGTATGTCGCTGCGGTGCGGCTCCATTCCTTCCTTGACGGCTCGAGTTGTGTGGAGTAATTAATTCAATAGTAAGCGATCACTCACAAATTATATGGAGACATTTGTATGAGGCGAATCAGGGTTGCAAAGGTTCTGATGACGTTTGTGCTTCTGGGTGGAAGTCTGCTCTCGTTTGTGCTCGACTGGAGCCAAAACCATCTGCTGAATCCCCTGTGGCATCCGCATGCCCGATTTCATGGCGCGCTGCTGTTGTTCCTGCTTGCGGGAGTGTCGCTGACGGGAACGTGGCTGCTTTGGCGTCGCTCTCAAGAGCCCGAGGTGGCATTCCGGGTTGCGGCAGCGTTGTCTGTCGCCTACTGGACTCCGCTGTTCTATATCCCGTTTTTGTTGCCGTCTTCAACGTGGTGGGCGGGAAGGCCCGGAGCAGAGCCGCACATCGATGGCGTGATGGTCTATCCGAACCTGGTGGTTGCCGCTCTGTTTCTTTTGCTGACGGCCGCGGCATACCGGTTGTCGAGAACGGTATCAGTTGAGAAAGGCGCTTAGCTCGCTGGCAGCGTTGCGGAGAGGAGCGAGGAAGCGGCTCTGCATCTCCAGAACAGAGATACGTGGGGCGTTGCCGCTGAGATTCAGGGTGGCGACGACGCGGCCCGAGGAGGAGTAGACAGGAACTGCGATCGAACGGAGGCCAACCTCGTACTCCTGATCGCAGATGGCATAGCCGTTACGGCGGATGTTGCGAAGAATGAGACGGAGTTTTTCTACCGAGGTGATGGTGCGGGTAGTGTGGGGGATGAGGTTGACCTTGGCGAAATACTGTTCGAGTTGTTCTGCAGGAAGATAGGCGAGCAGGATGCGGCCCATGCTGGTGCAGTACGCCGGAAGCCGGCTGCCGATGTGGAGATCGACCGCCATGACGCGATTGACCTGGGTGCGGGCGATGTAGACGATGTCTTCGCCGTCGAGTGTGGCGACAGAGAAGGATTCCTGAAGGGCCGCGGACATGCGCTCGAGGATGGGCTGTGCGGCGGCGGCCAGTGTGTTCGACGTGGTGTAGGTGTGCGAGAGCGTGAGCATGCGTGGCCGCAGCGAATAACGCGAGCCGTCTTCCGCGCCGGCAAAGCCGAGCTTGGTAAGGGTGTAGAGGCAGCGGCGAACGGCGGCGCGGGAGAGGCCGGTCTTGATGCTGAGTTGGGAGATGGTCATCTGCGGCGACTGCTGGGTGAAGGCCTGGATGACGATGAGCCCGCGGGCGAGGGAGGTCATGAAGTTGGGGTCGCCGGTGTACACGTCGAGTGCGGAGGCGGGAGTGAGTTTGGCGGCTGCAGGAACGGTAGGAGGAGCGGTGGGGAGGATCGGTGGGCGGGCGGTGAGGCTCATGCAGATTCCCTTTCCTTTACGTCTGAACAGGCAGTGTTCGATAGACGCACTGTTAATACGATAAACGCACATACACGTTGATGCAAGGCAAGGATGGGAGACTTTGTGCTCGGAGGCGGTCTGCGACTTTTGGGTTGAGAAGCAGATTTCCCCACTGGGCCTCGCACGCTAAGTCGGTGTGAGCCGCAGTCCAGCTAACACACGTAGAGTGGGTCGTTAAGGCAAGGTTGGAAAGAATCAGCCGGTGTATTCTTCTTCGTCGGTTTCGGCGATGGCGATCTCCGGAACCCAGTGTTGCGCCAGACGATGGCCAACCGCAACCGCAGTCAGGCATAAAACCACGGATAGAGCGATATTCGTCAGGGCCTTGCCCCATGCGTCGGAACGGATCAGATCGAAGGTCTGGAGACTGAAGGAGGAGAAGGTGGTGAATCCGCCGCAGATACCCACCATGACAAAGAGGCGGACGTTGTCGGAGGCTGGGTATCTGCCGCTATGCAGCGTGAGCGTGCCGAAGTAGCCAATGACGAACGAGCCGATGACGTTGATGAGAACGGTGCCGATGGGAAAGCCAATGCTGACATCGAAGGAGAGCATCAGCCTGCTTATGGCGTAGCGCAGAAGGCCGCCGAGTGCACTACCGACCGTAACCCAGAGATAAGACATCGTCTGCCTCGTTTTCAAATTGGCAGAGGTCATCAGCCGGGTCATCCAGCAGTTTTGGGAGACCTCATTCCCTTGACTGAAATCTTACCCTATGGTGAATTTCATCTTCCGCGGGTCGTGAAGGCTTTCAACACCTTGGAAAGCTTGTGGCTACGGTGCGATGGAGGAGTGTGTTGCTGGCAAAAAGACAGCCGCCCACTGTTTTGCAGGCGGCTGGAGAGGGTAGGACATCGATCGACTGCAGGAACAGATGCAGTCAATAGTCGGACGAGGAGCGCCCTGTCCAACCAATAGGAAGAGTAGAGCGAGTTGTGGGGTGGATTGTCATGGCAATGTCAGCGGAGGGTCATTTGATTGCATTAGTTGATGGGGACGAACCAATAGCAATGCTTCGGCTGGCGGTCGATGGAAGATCGCTGCAGGGCTTCGAAGCGCATCGGCTGAACCCGAAGGTCCAGCCGATGCTTTGCTGACTTGATGAGGAGGACGATTTAGAAGGGGATGTCGTCGTCGGTGATGCCGACGTCGGAGTAGTCGGCCGGGTTGGCGGGAGTGCGCTGGTCGTAGCTCGTGCTGGCTGATTTGGAGTAGCCGCCGGTGGAGGCGCCTTCGCCGCCGGGTTTGCCGCCGAGCAGGGTGAGTTCGTTGCAGAGGATCTCGGTTTTGTATTTCTTTTCGCCGCTGGTCTTGTCGTCCCAGGACCGGGTCTGGATCTTGCCTTCGATGAGGAGCTGGGTGCCTTTCTTGACGTAGTCGCGGACGACCTCGGCGGTGCGCTGGAAGCAGACGATATTGTGCCACTCGGTCTTGTCGGCCCAGTTGCCCTGGGCGTCCTTCTGCCGGTCGGCGGTGGCGAGAGAGAAGCTGGCGACGGTCATGCCGCCGGCGGTGGAACGGATCTCGGGGTCTTTGCCGACGTTGCCGAGAAGGAAGACTTTATTAACGCCTTTTGCCATTTTTCAATGCTCCGGATTCTTGCGGGTTTTGAAGGATGAGGATAGCAGATACGCCATTGTGGAGGGGTGGGTGGATGGATTAGCGGCGGCGGCCGCCGATTAGCTTCATTGCGGCGAGCAGCAGGGTGAGGAAGCCGGTGGGGAGGCAGACCATCGCGACCATCAGTGAGAGCCAGCCGAGGTTGGTATGAGGACCCTGGCGGCGCGTGATGCCGCCGAAACTGGTGGAGATGAGCGCGGCGGCGACGACTCCTGTGCCGAAGATAAGCAGGCCGGTGCGGAGAAGTTTGCGGGTGTCTGGCTGCATAAGTGAAGGCGCTAGCGGTAGGCTGCGAGCATGGCGTAGACGATGACGCCGCTGACCGAAACATAGAGCCAGATGGGATACGTCCAGCGCGCGAGACGGCGATGCGCGGGGAAGCGTCCGGTCAGCGAAAGGAAAAACGTGATGAGGATCATCGGCAGGCAGACGATGGCGAGAAGGATGTGCGGCGTCAGCAGGAGCCAGAGATAGATGAAGCGGGCTGTGGGGTAGGCCTTCGGGAAGAGCATGTCGCCGTGAAGGACGTGGTTGACGATGTAGGCGACCAGGAAGACGGTCGAGACGATGAAGGCGCCGAACATGCTGTTGCGGTGTTTGATGATCTCGCGACGACGGATGTAGCGAAAACCGATGACCAGGAAGACTGCGCAGAGCGCGTTGAGGACGGCGTCGAGCGCAGGAAGAAAGGCGAGGTGCGTACCGGCGACGTCGACGGGAGGATGGTAGTAGACCAGCCAGGCGAGGAAGAGCGAGGCGACGGCGCTGATGCCGATAATGGTTGCTATGACGCTGGGCGGGGTCCGGAGATTCGTGCTGGGTGCGGTGACTTGCATTTAGAAGAAGAGGCGTCCTTTGGCGTCGAGCATCATGGCGGCTAGCAGAAGCGGGAGGTAGATGACGGAGGTGCGGAGGAGATTGCGCGCGGCGCGGCGCGATTCCTCCGAGTTCGGGTCGCGCACGATGCGGGCGAAGCGGATGGTGGCCCAGAGGTAGCCTACGCCGAGGATGGTCGCGACGACGGCGTAGGCGTAGCCGGTGACGTGCAGCGCGGCGGGCCAGAGGCTGATGGGGATCATGATAGCGGCGTAGAAGAGAGCCTGGACGACGGTGCTCAGCGCGGCGTATTGCGTGTTGGGCAGGTTGGGCGTGAGGCGGATGCCGCCGCGGGTGTAGTCTTCGCGGTACATCCAGCCGATGGCCATGAAGTGCGGGAACTGCCAGACGAAGAGGATGGCGAAGAGAGCGACACCGGGCCACTCGATGATGCCGCGGGCGGCGGTCCAGCCGATCAGCGGCGGGAGCGCTCCGGGGAAGGCGCCGATGAAGGTGTTGATGGTGGTGACGCGCTTGAGCGGCGTGTAGATCGCGACGTAGCCGATGGCGGTGAGGAGCGTGAGGGTTCCCGTCAGCAGGTTGGTCGTGTAGGCGAGGTAGGCGGAGCCGAGGAACGTCGCCGCGAAGCCGAGAATGAGGCCGTGGGTGAGGGAGATGCGGCCTGCCGCCATCGGGCGGTCGGCGGTGCGGCGCATCAGCCGGTCGGTCTTGCGCTCGAGGGCTTGATTCAACGCGCTGCTGCCGCAGGTGACGACGGTGATCCCGATGAGGGCTTGTAGGAGGCCGGCGTGGAAGGGGCTGATCCCGCTCTGCAGGCTGCCGAGGTAGTAGCCGGCCCCGGCGGTAATGATGACCATGGTGGAGATGCGGACTTTGAACAGCGTGGCGTAGTCGGCGGCGAGCGAATGGGACTTCGCAGGCACTAGGACGTGATCGGTTGTCGCAGAGGTAGCCACAGTCTTTAGGATACCGCCTTTTGTCACAGGTATGATGCGCGTGGGCGCGTGGTTGGTGCTATTCGACCGACTCCCCGTGCGGTTGGGCATCTTTGGCGGCGAGTTGCTCGGCCGTCTTCTGTTGTGGTCGCATGAGCGGAAAGAGGATGACGTCGCGGATGGATTTGGAGTCGGTGAGGATCATGGTGAGGCGGTCGATGCCGATGCCTTCTCCAGCGGTAGGCGGCAGACCGTAGCCCAGGGCGCGGACGTAGTCCTCGTCCATCTGATGGGCTTCGTGGTCGCCGCGTTCTTTTTCGGTCATCTGCTGCTCGAAACGGGCGAGCTGGTCGTCGGGGTCGTTGAGCTCGGAGAAGGCGTTGCCGACCTCGAAGCCGCCGATGTAGAACTCGAAACGCTCGACCCAGTCGGGCTCGTTGGGCTTTTTCTTGGAGAGCGGGGAAACGGCGAGGGGAAAGTCGTAGATGATAGTGGGCTGGATGAGGTGCTCTTCGGCGAGAAGCTCGAATACGTCGGCGATCATCTTGCCGAGGCGATCAGGGTATTTGCGAAGAACCAATCCCCAAGCCTCGAACATCATCTGCTGATCGGCAGGCTTCTGGATCTCCTCTGACTCCCCTTCGATCCAGACGGGGTCGATATGTTCCCCGCGGCCCGCGCGATAGGCCTCCATCGTTTTATGAGCCTGTTCGAAATGAGTGGCCAAAATACCGGCGTCACCGAACTCTTCGAATCTCGGAGCAGGACCCGCCGTCTTTGGCCACCATTTAATGATGGCCTCGCGCATCGAGAGCTTCTTCCATTTACCCAGGTCGATCTCGTGACCATTGAAATGGGTGATGCAGGTCCCGTTGACGTATTTCGCGATGAAGATGATGAGTTCTTCGCTGAGCTTCATCAGGTCGTGGTAGTTCGAGTAGGCCTGGTAGAACTCGAGCATAGTGAACTCGGGGTTGTGTTTCGTGCTGATGCCTTCGTTGCGGAAGTTGCGGTTGATTTCGTAGACGCGATCGAGTCCGCCAACTACCAATCGCTTCAGGTAGAGTTCGGGGGCGATGCGCAGGAAGAGGTCGAGGTCGAGCGCGTTGTGGTGTGTGGTGAAGGGTTGAGCGGCTGCGCCTCCGGCGACCTGGTGCATCATGGGAGTTTCAACTTCGAGGTAGCCGCGGCGATCGAAGAAGGTGCGGATGGCGCGGAGGATGGCGGCGCGCTTGACGAAGACCTCGCGGACGTTTGGAGTTTCCGGTTCAACGGGTTCCGGTACCGATACCGGCTTTACCGTCTCGGCCTCGGCCGCTTCGGTTGGTGTTGCGGGCGGGGGAGTCGCTGCTGTCTTGCTCGCGCCGGTGTTCATGAAGAGGTCGACGTAGCGCTGGCGGTAGCGCAGTTCGGTGTCTTCGAGGCCGTGGTACTTGTCGGGCAGCGCGAGCATGGCCTTGGCAAGGAAGGTGAGGGCGGGGTGATCGCCTACCTTGGCGACGTGGACGGTGAGCTCGCCGGTGCGGGTGCGGAAGAGATGGCCGCGGACGCCGATGTGGTCGCCGAGATCGAGAAGCTTGTAGAGGGCGAAGGCGTTTTCGCCGACGTCGTCCTTGCGAACGTAGATCTGGAAGCGCTGGCCGCCCTGCTGGAGCTGCGCGAATCCAGCCTTGCCCTGGATGCGGATTGCCATGATGCGGCCGGCGATCGAGACCTCGATGGGATGGGGCGCGGATTCGATCTCTTCGGCGGTGATGGAGTCGTAGGCGGCACGCAGCTCGGGGATGGTGTGGGTGGCGGCGTAGTGGTTGGGGTACGTGGCTTCGGCATAGGTGAGGCCGTTCGCCTGACCGAGGGCGGCGATCTGCTGGAGCTTGTCGCGACGCTGCTGATAGAGATTTTTTTCGAACTCGGACTCGTACACGAGGGTTCCTTTGGCGTGAGGTTTCTGAAGTTTCAGTATAGCGGCGGCTGAAGCTTGTGACCGGCTAGTGCTGCGCATGATGTAATGGTGCTGCTATGGCGGACGAAGGATCAGGCAACGACGACAAGAGAGCGGCGAGCGGAGGCGGCAAGGGTGCGCTGGGCGACCTGGTAAAGGCGGAGTCGATGATCCAGCTGGCGATTGCGCTTCCGGCGGGGTGCGTGATCGGCTGGTTGGTCGGGAGCTGGCTGGACCGGCACTTTCATCAGGGTTGGATCTCGATTGTGGGCATACTGCTGGGCGCGCTGGCCGGTTTTGTGCAGATCTTCCGAACGGCTTCGCGATATTTGAAGAATGATCGCTCGTGATGGGAGAGTTCGTAAGGACAACGGGAGGATCACTGTGAGGACGATGGACAGCTTCACGGATGCCGACTTCAGGCGGACGATGTGGAGTGCGCTGCGTCTGCTGGCGGTGATTACCGTCGTCGCGGCGCCTCTGATCTGGTGGAAGATGGGTTGGCAGAGTGCGGCGCTGCTGCTGGTGGGTGCGGCGATATCGGGATCTGGGCTGTGGGAGTGGCTGCGCCTGATGACGGCGGTGATGGTCCGGATGGATGAAGGCGGAAAGGCACGGCCGATGGGGATGGTGTTGTTCGGATTCTTCCTGCGCCTGGGGCTGACCGTGGTGCTGCTTTATGTTAGCCTTAAGCTACTGAATGGTTCGGTGTACGCGCTTGCCGCTGGCCTCGCTCTGGGTGTGTTTGCCCTGTCGGTTGAGGGTTTGAGGCTGATGAAGGCGTGGACGGTTTAGACCGGGCAGGATTTCTAAGTGCAACTGCAAGAACAAGGCTTTCTCTTATTTTTTATATGCCAACACAATTACTTCTCACCCGATTTTTGAATGAGCACTTCGCCGCGCCCGTGACGGCGTTTCTGAATGCTTTACATGTGCATCCGGCTTACCCCGAAGCGCCGATTACGAATGCGTTTGCGATGGAGCTGCTGGTGTTTCTGGTGCTCATCGGCTACTTCATCCTGGTGCGGGTGTCGCTGAGCGTTGAGAAACCGGCTGGAGTGCAGCACCTTGCGGAGATGACGCATGAGTTTGTGTCCGACCAGGGAGAGCAGATCATTGGGCATGGATACGAGCGCTTTGTTGGTTATCTGACGTCGCTCTTCCTGTTCATTCTGCTCAGCAATCTTCTGGGGCTGATCCCTGGGCTGGAGTCGCCCACCGCGAACGTGGTGGTGCCGTTGGGTTTTGCGCTGGTGACGTTTATTTATTACCACTACCACGGCGCCCGCGAGAACGGCTTCGCGTACATCAAGCAGTTCCTGGGGCCGGTGTGGTGGTTGTATCCGCTGCTGCTGCCGATCGAGATCATTTCGCACTGCGCGCGTGTGCTGTCGCTCACGGTTCGGTTGTACGCGAATATGTTTGCCGGGGACCTGCTCACCATCGCGTTCTTCTCATTGGTGCCGCTCGGTATTCCGCTGATCTTCCTCGGCCTGCACCTTGGTGTAGCGGTGATTCAGGCGTATGTGTTCTTTCTGCTAGCGGCGATCTATCTTTCCCTGGCAGTAGCGCACGATCATTGATGCTTCGCACCCAAGGCTAAAGCCTTGGGCTACCAATTTTATGCTTCGCTGCGTTGGGGCCTCCTCTCGCAGCGCGCAACAACGCCGCATAGCGTGAGGGTGCCAGCACGGTGAGCATCAACCACCCACTGGCGGCGTATCCAACGGAGGCAGGAGTAACACGATGAAGAAGCTGCAATATGTAT
>DATMPD010000064.1:0-4955 GCA_035567955.1 Edaphobacter sp. | reverse complement strand
TTCCAAGATCTGCACCCCGGTCAAGCACAAGCTCGTCGTCAAGGGCCTCGGCTTCACTCGTCTCAACCAGATCGTCGAGCGCGAAGACACCCCATCCATCCGTGGCATGGTCGCCAAGGTTCCCCATCTCGTCCGCGTCGTAGAGTAGTTGGGATGTCGAGCAGTTGGGATTAAGCGTGGGGCTTCAGCCCCACGAATTCAGTAGCAGGAGAAAGGGGCTTTAGCCCCGGCACTTCTATCCGGCACCACAAAATATGCGAGTCGCTGGGCCAACGAGCCCACCGGCGTTAAGCGAGGAAACAATGGCAATCCGTAATCTCTCCAATCTCCGCGCCCCCAAAAAGGCGAACGAAAACAAGAAGCGCATCGGCCGCGGTATGGGCTCTGGTATGGGTAAGACCTCCACCCGCGGACACAAGGGTCAGGGCTCCCGCTCCGGTTCCTCTCTCATGCGCGGCTTCGAAGGCGGTCAGATGCCCCTTCACCGCCGTCTGCCAAAGCGCGGCTTCACCAACATCTTCCGCGTCGAGTATCAGGTGCTCGGATTAGACCGCGTCGCCGAGATCGCCGCAGCCGAGAACGTCACCGAGTTCACCCTCGACAAGATCGTCGCCCTTGGCCTCCTCCGCAAGAAGAACGGGCTCATCAAAGTACTCAATAATGGAGAGATCAAGACCGCGGTCACCGTCCACGCGCACAAGTTCTCCAAGACCGCCCAGGAAGCGATCGAGAAGGCCGGCGGCAAGGCCATCCTCATCGGCTAGGGACCGTTTAGAATAGAGTGGCAGGCGAGGGCACAAGCCCTCGCATCGCCGTTTCATCAGGACCACAGTTTTACCCCGAGGTTCCAGCACCCGATGCTCGAGAAAATCGCAAACATCTTCAAAATCCCCGACCTCCGCAAGCGCGTTCTCTTCACGCTTGGCATGCTGGCCGTCTATCGTCTCGGCTCGCACATCCCCACCCCTGGAATCAACGCCGACATGCTCGCCCAGTTCTTCAATCAGAACTCCGGCTCCGCCCTCGGCCTGGTCGATCTCTTCTCCGGTGGCAACCTTCGCAAGCTCACCGTCTTCGCTCTCGGCATCATGCCGTACATCACGGCGTCGATCATCTTCCAACTGCTTACCGTCATCTATGAGCCGCTCGCGAAGCTCCAGAAGGAGGGCGAACTCGGCCGCCGCAAGATCACCCAGTGGACGCGCTACGTCACCGTCCTGCTCGGCATCGTGCAGTCCTTCGCCATCGCCCTTACGCTGACCAACACCAGCACCGGTCAGTCGATGGTCACCATCTCGCGCGGCGCTTTTATCCCTCTCTGCGTCATCACCCTCACCGCCGGCACCGCCTTCATCATGTGGCTGGGGGAACAGATCACCGAGCGCGGCATCGGCAACGGCATGAGCCTGCTCATCTTCGCCGGCATCGTCGTCGGCCTGCCCAAGGGCATCGAAAACCTCTACGAAAAAGCCCGTGACGCCGCATGGGGACCACTCACCCCCATTGCCATCATCGCTCTGGTTGGCGGTATGATCGCCGTTGTCGCCTTCATCGTCTTCGTCGAACGCTCCGAGCGCCGCATTCCCGTCCAATACGCAAAGCGCATCGTCGGCCGCAAGATGATGGGGGGCCAGTCGACGCACCTTCCCCTCAAGGTCAACTCCGGCGGCGTGATGCCGGTCATCTTCGCCAGCTCCATCCTGTCGGCGCCTCTGCTCTTCTCCGGCGCTCACATCTTCGGTTATTCGCTGCAGGACTCCGCCTTCTTCGGCCCAATCTTCCGCGCCATCGCCCCCGGCGAGCCCTGGTACGAAGTCCTCCAGATCGCCGCCATCATCTTCTTCGCCTACTTCTACATCTCCATCGTCTTCCGCCCCGACGATATCGCCGACAACATGCGCAAGTACGGCGGTTTCATCCCCGGCATCCGCCCCGGCAAGCGCACCGCCGACTTCATCAACGATGTGCTCACCCGCATCACGCTGGTCGGCGCGCTCTACCTCGTCATCATCACCATCATTCCGACCTTGCTCATCAGCGGAATCCACTTCAACCACATCTGGCTCATCGGTTCCGTCTTTGACCGCCTGCCTGCCTGGATGACCAATGGTCTTGGCGTCAACTTCTACTTTGGTGGCACCTCGCTGCTCATCGTCGTCGGCGTAGCCATGGACACCGCGCAACAGATCGAATCGCAGCTCATCATGCGCCACTACGACGGCTTCACTCCCAAGAGTGGCCGCATTCGTGGCCGCAAGAGCTGGTAGGGAAATCCACTTCTTGACCACAAGCATGATGACTGAACCCGCTACGGCCCCGGCAGAGAAGGATTTCCTGCCTGGGCCGGTTCTTCTTTTAGGTGCTCCCGGCGTTGGAAAAGGCACCCAGGCCAAGGCTCTCATGGCTGCCTACGGCATCCCGCAGATCTCCACCGGCGACATTCTCCGCGCCAACATCTCAAAGGGCACCCCGTTGGGCAAGCTGGCCAAAGCCCTTGTCGACCAGGGCAAGCTTGTCCCCGACGATCTGGTCAACCAGATGGTCGGAGACCGGCTCTCTCAGCCCGACACCCGCCGCGGCTTCATCCTGGATGGCTACCCCCGCACTCTCAACCAGGCCACCTGGCTGGACGCGCACTTGGCCTCAGACCCCACCACCCTTCCCGTCGTCGCCATCAGCATCGTGGTCGAATACGACCACCTTCTCCGCCGCATCACTGGTCGCCGCATCTCGCCATCAGGCCGCATTTACAACACCTACTCGGATCCCCCGACAGTTCCCGGCATCTGTGATGAGGATGGCACAGCCCTCGTCCAGCGCCCCGACGACTCCGAGGCGGTCTTCACCGAACGCATGAAGACCTTCGAGTCCCAGACCGCTCCCGTCATCGAGCACTACCGGAAGCAAGGCCGCTTCGAAGAGATAAACGGCGACCAGCCCGTCGAAGAGGTCACTGCCGCAATCGAAGCCGCCCTCAAGCGCCTCCGGACGTCCAACCGCTAGAATCAATGACTATGGCCATCATGATCAAAACGTCGCAGGAGATCGAAAAGATGCGCATCTCCGGCATGGCCCTTCGCCAGGTCCACAATGCGATTGCCCCCCACGTCGTTCCCGGAGCCTCGACCATGGACCTCGAACAGATCGCCGTAAAAAAGATTGCCGAACTCGGCGCTATCGCCGCCTTCAAGGGCTATCACGGCTATCCCGCCGCCCTCTGCACCTCCGTCAACGACGAGGTCGTCCATGGCATCCCCAGCGCCAAGCGCATCCTCAACGAAGGCGACATCCTCTCCATCGATTGCGGCGTTATCATCGACGGCTACTACTCCGACGCCGCCGTCACCTACCCCATCGGCCAGGTCGCCCCCAAGACCGCAAAGCTCCTCGAAGTCACTCAAACCTCCCTCGAGAAGGCCATCCAGCAGTGCCAGGTCGGCGGACGCCTCGGCGACATCTCCGCCGCCGTCCAGGAGTTCTGTGAAGCCCAGGGCTTCGGCGTCGTCCGCGAGTTCGTCGGCCACGGAATCGGCCGCGCCATGCACGAAGACCCCCAGGTGCCCAACTTCGGCGACCCCGGCAAAGGCCCCCGCCTCAAGGCCGGCATGGTCCTTGCCATCGAGCCCATGATCAACGCCGGCGGCCCGGAAGTCCGCGTCCTCAAGGACGGATGGACCGCCATTACCATCGACGGCAGCTACAGTGCTCATTTCGAGCACACCGTGGCCATAACCAAAGATGGCCCCCAGGTGCTGACTCGCTAAAAACAGACTGCGATTCGGTTTTGAATGGAAAAATAACCCCGATTCGGGTTACTATAGAAGATGTTGTGTGCACAAGTGCGCAGCACGGCACCCCGGTTGGGGTCAAAAGCTTCAACCCAAACAGAAGTTGCGGAAACAAAGAGGCTTAGCCTCCCACCTTTCCAAAGGAGATCGTTTGTCGAAGGAAGATGCAATTGAAGTGATGGCGGTGGTCGTCGAGACTCTGCCAAATGCGATGTTCAAGGTCGAGCTTGAAAACAAGCACCAGGCGCTTGCTCACGTCTCCGGACGTATGCGCAAAAACTTCATCCGCATCCTCCCCGGCGACCGCGTCGCGATTGAGCTCAGTCCATACGACCTCAACCGCGGCCGCATTGTCTACCGCTACAAGTAGGCAGTTGGCGGGAGCCCACCCCGTCTCCACCAAGGGTACTCAAGCGCGTTTGCACTTGGGATTAGGTCAGGGCTGGTAGCCCAGGACTTTAGTCTTGGGTCTCCCTGACATCTAGGTAGCGCTTGTCTCGCGGGCTTTAGCCCCAGGCTTTGTTCTCAGCTTCACCGGCTCCACGTTGGAAGAAAAAAGAAGGGAATCACAATGAAGGTTCGTGCCTCAGTAAAGAAGATCTGTGACAAGTGCAAGGTCATCCACCGCCGTGGCGTCGTTCGCGTCATCTGCGAAAACGCAAAGCACAAGCAGCGCCAGGGCTAGTTTTGTCGTTGGTTTCCACTGACAACGGAGAACTGACCACTGACAACTCGTTTCACCGGCCCCGCCGGGCTAGTTAGCCGAAGTCAAGGCTTGCGTTGAACCCGCCGGACATGCCGCCAACCCATCAACCTGCTCCGTGGCGAAGCCACTCGAGCCCAACCGAAAAGGAACCCCATGGCACGTATTGCTGGAGTCGATGTCCCTAACAACAAACAGGCGCGCATCGGACTCACTTACATCTTCGGAATCGGCAACTCTCGCGCCGCCAAGATCCTCACGAAGGCCGACGTCGATCCCTTCGCGAAGCTGGGCACGCTCGACGAGGACGCGCTGAACCGCATCCGTCAGGTTATTGAAGCTGAGGGCCAGATCGAAGGCGATCTCCGCAAGGACATCTCCCTCAACATCAAGCGCCTCATCGAAATCCAGTCCTACCGTGGCCTCCGCCACCGCCGCTCGCTGCCCGTCCGTGGACAGCGCAC
>DATMPD010000063.1:0-6322 GCA_035567955.1 Edaphobacter sp. | reverse complement strand
GGCTGGCGTTTGTGAAGACCTCCGATGACGACGACCAGGGCAAGGACGTCTGCCAGAAATCGCTTTCGGAGAATTAGTGGTGGAGTTTTACGGGAGGGCCGTTTTTGGACGGCCCTTTTTTTCCGGCCTTACGGGCGGACTAATCCAGAAGGCAGATGCAACGGCAGATCCCCTTCGGGGATGACAAGAGCGGGGCGGCTTTGCCTGGGTTGGGGTGGAGAAGCAGATTTCTCCGCTGCGCTGCTCACGATGAGCCTGTGAGCAGCTTCGGTCGAAATGACGGGTCTCTTTTGGTGGAGAAATTATCTCTTCTTTGCGGCGGTCTTCTTTGTTGCTTTCTTTGCGGACTTCTTCGTGGTTTTCTTCGCGCCTGTGGTGGCGCCGGGGTTGACTACGGCGATCAGTTTTGTGCCGATGGGGGAGCCGAGACCGGTGCAGGCGTCCCAGCCGGGGCCGGCGGTGAAGCCTACCGGCGTGCCGGTGTAGTTGGTGCCGGAGGTGATGTCGTTGAAGGCGGTTTTGCCTTTGGCGGCGTAGATGGCGGGTTGAATGAAACCCGCGGACTTGCCGTTTTGCGCGTTGGCGACGGCGATGAGGCCGGCCCAGAGTGGGGCGACGGCGCTGGTGCCGCCGATGATCAGGTTCTTGCCGTCGACGCGGATGGCGTAGCCGGTGGTGGGGTCGGCGTCGCCTGCTACGTCTGGAACGCCGCGGCCGCCGGCGGAGTTGGTGGGTTTGGGGACGCCGGCGCTGGCCTGCCATGAGGGAAGGGGGAAGACGTTGCTGACGCCTCCGCCGGTTGCGCCTTCGTTGTTGGTGAGCTCGTTCCAGACGATCTCGGAGGAGATAGCGGAGCCGCTGCCTTGGAGTTTGGTTCCTCCGCAGGCGAGGACGTGGGGGCTGGAGGCGGGGAAGTCGACGTGGTTCAGACCGCCGGCGACGCCGTCGGTGGAGCCGTTGTCGCCGGCGGCGGCGGTGATGGTGATGCCGAGGGCGGCGGCGGACTGGCAGGCGGCGTCGAGAGCGGTCATGGATTGGCCGGTCCAGGCGGATTCGGCAGCACCCCAGCTGATGGAGATGACGCTGGGTTTGTTTTTGGTGTCGTGGATGGCGGTGGCGATGGCGTCGATGAAGCCCTGGTCGGTGTTGGGGGCGAAGTAGACGACGACGCTGGATCCGGGTGCGACGGCGGCGGCGACCTCGATGTCGAGCATGACCTCGCCGTCGGCGCTGTTGGCGTTGGTGGGGGAGTTCTTGCCGCCGTCGACTGAGACCATGGAGACTTTGGGGGTCTTCTGGCCGATGGATTTGAAGTAGGTGGTGAGGTCGGCGGTCTTGTAGCCGCCGCCTAGCTCGATGATGCCGATGGTCTGGCCTGCGGCGGACGCGTTGGGGGGGAACTGGTAGAGCGCGGCGATCTGGGGTGGAGTGAAAGAGGTGTTCGCGGCGCCGGCGTGAGGAGAGGCGAAGCCGCTGCCCTGGGCTAGCTGCGCGCTGATGTTTCCGGTTTCGCCGTAGACACGAAAGTGGGGCTGGGCCTGCGGGCGGTTGTCGAGACCGAGGACGGCCTGGACGGGGCCGACGAGTTCGGAGGGCAGGGTGATACTGCCTTCGCGGACGCGATAGGTGGCGCCTTCGTGGGCCTTGTGGACGAGGGTGACGCCGAAGGCCTTCTGCATATTGGCGATGGTGCCGACGAGTTTGACGGTGCGGCGTTCCGGGCCGGGAGTATCGGGCGCGACGGAGAGTCCGTATTCTTTGGCGAAGGCGCGGACGAGCTTGACGGCTTCGGGATCTGCGGCGTGACTCTGGCGGTATTGGGCGTGAGTGAGACGTTCTTTGCCGGTGCGGTTGGTGACTTTGAGCGGGGCCTTGCGTCTGACGACGACCGAGACAGTGATTTTGGCGCCGGATGGCGCGGGTGTTTCACCGACCGCCTGGACGAAGGGAGCCTTTTCGCTGCCGGGCAGAACGGTGCGGGGGGAGGCTGCGAGGTGAGTGGTCAGTTTCTTAGTAGACGATTTCTTTTTCGTTGCCATGGGGTTTCTCCAATTTGGGGATGAATTGTGAGAGGGCCGTTCGCGCGGGCGCGAGTTTGCGAAAAACCATACTAAGCCAATAGTGAAGAAGGATGCGAATTTGAATCAAATATTTCCGGCGGGTGTGACGAAGGGTGACTGAGATAGACTGGGCCACTACCAGCTGTTAGCCGTTAGCTCTTAGCTAAAAGCTGAGCTAACCGCTAACAGCTTGAATTGGGGGTTTGGTGCATGCAGGTTTCGACGTCAGAGAAGAGAGAAGCGGATACGAATCGGCCGGTGTTTCCGGTGGGGCATATGGTGCTGTTTTCTCTCGTGACGGTGCTGTTCTTTCTGTGGGGGATGTCGAATAACCTGACGGACATTCTGGTGCAGCAGTTCAAGAAGTCGTTTGAGCTGTCGCCGGTGAGCGCGCAGCTGGTGCAGACGGCTAATTTTCTGGGTTATTTCATCATGGCGATGCCGGCGGCGCTGTTGATGCGCAAGTGGGGCTATAAGGCCGGGATGGTGACGGGGCTGTGTTTGTTTGGCGGCGGGATGGTGCTGTTCTGGCCGGCGGCGGTGAGTGGCCAGTATCTGCCGTTTCTGGTGGCGTTGTTTACGGTGGGCAGCGGGGCTTCGTTTCTGGAGACGGCGGCGAATCCGTTCATTGCGCAGTTTGGCGATCCGGCTACGTCGGAGCAGAGGCTGAATTTTTCGCAGTCGTTCAATCCTCCGGGGACGATTGTCGGGGTGCTGATTGGAGCGCGGTTTATTTTTTCGGGGGTGGAGAAGAAGGCTCCGGAGATTGAGCAGATGCGGGCGGCGGGGACGTACCAGGCGTATCTGCATACGGAGATCATGCGGGTGGTGCCGACGTATCTGGCGTTTGGCGGGGTGGTTTTGCTGTGCGCGTTTGTGCTTTCGCGGATGACGTTTCCTTCGATGCATAGCGAACATGAGGGCGAGACGGGCGATCATGGGAGTTTCCGGCAGTTGTTCGACTATCCGCATCTTTGGTTCGCGGTGCTGGCGAACTTCTGCAATGTGGGGGCGCAGATTTCGAGCTGGAGCAGCTTGATTCCTTATATGAAGCAGTTCACATCGGTGAGTGAACGGCATGCTGCTTATTACCTGACGGGAGTATTGGTTGCGCTGGCAGTGGGGCGGTTTGTCTCGACTCCGCTGATGAAGTATGTGTCGCCGAGCAGGATGCTGGGAATGTATGGGACGGCGAATGTGCTGCTGATGGCGGTGACGATGACCCAGCCGGGGATTGTGGGCGCGTGGGCTGTGGTTGCAAGCGGATTCTTTTTGTCGATTATGTTTCCGACGATCTTTGCGCTGGGGCTGAAGGGGCTGGGGCCGAATACGAAGCTGGCTGCGTCGCTGCTGGTGATGGCGATTGTGGGCGGAGCGGTCTTTCCGCCGGTGCTTGGGTTTATCGCGAAGACGACGGGGAGCTGGGCGCGAGGGTACATTGTGCCGCTGCTTGGTTTTATTGTGGTGGGGCTGTATGGGTTTCTGGCGCCGCGGGTGCAGCCGCGCGAGGTGGCTGTGGCGGAGGGGTTTGAGTAGCATTTTGAAATGAGCTGCAGCGTGCCGTCACCCTTTCCTCCCGGGTTGAGAAAGTGTTCAGGGTGCGGAAGAAAGCCCGGGGCTAAAGAGGGTGCTGAAAGAGTGCGATTGCGGCTGGAATAGCAAAAGACCCGGGGCTAAAGCCCCTCCTGCGTTACAGATCTTTCGTGGGGCTAAAGCCCCACGCTTAATCCGAAAGAGCAAGGCGTCCGTGGGGCTAAAAGCCCTGCACACTGCCTCCGGAAAGCAAAAGCCAGCGCCCCCGCTTGTTGCTAAAAGCGAGGCCCTGCACTCCTTACGAGAGCAGAGAGATTTCCCCGAAAGCAGAGAGATTTCCGCGAAAGCAGAATGCCGTGGCACTAGAAGTGGCGCAGGGTTTCTGTGGGGGTTGATTTGAAGTCGGGATCGACGGGGATGGGGTCGAAGGTGGTGCTGCGTTCGAGCGAGCGGCTGACGATGTCGCGGGAGCCTAGACCAACGGCGAGGGCGAGCGTGAGGACGATGCCGCCGAAGAGAATGCCGAAGGCTAGCTCGACGACGGCGCCGCCGATCTGGAGGTGGTCGAGGACCATCGCGGCGGTGAGGACGAGGACGAGCCACTTGATGCCGAGAGAGAGGAAACGTGCGTACTGGAGCTTGGCGTTGACGGCGCCGATGAGGACGGAGCGCTCGAGGAAGCGGGCAATGACGGTGCCGGCGATGAGAATGAGGACGGCGCCGACGGAGCGGGCGATGTAGGGGATGATGTAGGCCGAGACTTGGGAGTCGCCGGGATAGGCGGCGTCGGCGGCAGAGATGCCGATGAAGCAGCCGACGATGACGCAGCCCCAGAAGACGACGCGGGCGATGAGGGCGGTGGGGCTGTTGGCCGGAGACCAGTCGGAGATGGGGGCGATGGCGTTGCGGGCGAGGCGCTCGTCGAACTTTGCTGCTGTGAGGAAGCGGCGCACGAGTGCGGCTAGACCTGCTCCGATGGCCGTGAGGATGATGAGGGCGAGCAGGAGCGCCACCAGGGCCGGGAGGAAGATGGCGAGCTTGACGAGCACTCGGTGGGCGGATTGGCTAAGGGCGAGTTCGACTTGTTGCCACATGGATGTTACCTCTTGTCAGTTCTCAGTTCTCAGTTCTCAGTTCTCGGTTCCGGTTATGGGTTGAAATTGTCATGGGTTGAAGCGGTCGGGCCAGCGCCAGCGGGATACGAGGTACGGTTTGTCCGTTTCGAAGGCGACGGCGACGTCCTGGATGTGTTTTTCGGGGGCGGTGCCGCTGCTGATGAGGGTGAGATGAGAGGCCGCCCAGGCGAGATAGAGCGGGGTAAGTGCGCCGAGCAGGTGTCCGCGATTGATGGTGCGGAGACGGTAGGCGAGGATGAAGTCGTAGACGATGCGGGCCCAGAGGTTGTCGGGCATGCGGAAGCTCTCGGGATGCAGGAGGGAGAGCTTCTTGAGGCCGAGGAGCGAGTTGGGCGGAAGGACGAGGGACCAGATCTCGTGGAGGTTGGTGTAGGCGAAACGGAAGGCTTCGAGCATGGAGGCGATGTCGGGTGGCGGCTCGGCGACGGGGGCGGACTGGGTGATGGGATAGGGAGGCTGAACGCCGCGGGCGCGCTGCCAGAAGGAGGCTTTGGCGTCGACGTCGGCGAAGAGGGAGCCGGCGATCTGAGTGAGAATGGTGTTGAGGTCGGGAGTGACGGGTTGGGGGAGAACGCGCGGGCCGATGTTGACTTCGGCGATGGAGTAGCCGGCGATGGCGGCTTCGCTGAGGGGCCAGAGGAAGGCGTCATTCTGTCCTGCGGCGGTGAAGCGTTGCGCGACGGCGGCTAAACGCTCGGCCATGCGGAGGGAGAGGCCGAGGTCGATGGCGAGGGGGAAGCGGGGGCGCGTGCCGAAGAGGGCGCGGGTGACGGGATAGAGAATCGCCGAGTTGACGAGGCCTTCGCGCGGGCCGAGATTGTAGTGCGCGGTGGTGAGGTCGGTTTGGAGCGCGGACTTGCCCAGGGCGCGGATGGCCTCGGGGTGGAGGGTCTGGGATTCGGCGCCAAGGAGGACGCAGGCGGAGGCGCGGTTTTCCTGCGCGAGTTTGTAGGTGTTGAGGTAGTCGGCGGCGGTGAGGATCCAGGGGGTGGTTGAGACGGTGGTTACGGTGTAGGGGAGGAGGCGGAGGGGGCTATCGGAAGAAAGCTGGGGAGCCGCATCGGGTGTAGCGACGAGCACGGTTTCGCCGGCGAAGGCGAGGGAGAGGTTGGCGAGCATGGTCTCGAGGGCCTCGGGGGCGAGAGGAACAAGGCTGACGAGAAGGCTGCCGGCGGCGGTGGCGGTGCCCGGCGCCGAAGCGGGCATCGTACCGGTTGGGGGCATTGGGGTAGAGGCGATGTTGGTTTGCGTGGAGGCCATCGTTCGGTGTGAGCTCTCTTGGTTTCGGTTAGCGGTGGCGCAGGGTTAAACCGTACTTTGCTTTTGTCATGTAACTCTGCGCTTTAAGTTTATGCCTGATCTTCCCCGACAGAGTCGCTGCGAGGCGCATCTTATGGATTTGGCCTGCACCTAAAGAGATGCGTTCGCGGGTGTATGTGGTTGCTGGCAGAAGAAATGCAGTCGCAGAAGCGAGATTGGGGCATGGAACGAAAGCAGAAGACGGGGCGGTATCACGGCTCTCCGATTGAAGATTATTGCATGATTGGGGACTTCGAGACGGCGGCGCTGGTGTCTCGCGAGGGATCGATCGAC
>DATMPD010000062.1:0-5168 GCA_035567955.1 Edaphobacter sp. | reverse complement strand
CCTCAACCATAAACCGCGCATCGAAGCGCCCATCCTGCTCCACCGTCGCGCGAATCTCCTGCAGCCTATCCTCACTCAATCGAAACTCCGCCCGCACCCGGCCCTTCCCCGGCTTTTTGTAACGAATCGAAGCCCCCTTGTCCCACACCACAAACTCATTTCCAAGATTCGTCGCCAGCATGAACATGTAAAACGGGTCCGTCATCGCAAACAGCGACCCGCCAAAGTGCACCCCCATGTAGTTCCTGTTCCACCGCGTCAGGCGCATCTCCACGTCGATCGCACGCAGGTCCTTATCCAGCCGAGTCACCCTGATCCCCGTCCCGAAAAGCGGCGGCCACCACCCGATATGCCGCAGCCACCAGCTCATCGCAAACGTTCTCTGACCTCAGGTCGCACCAAATAGAGAAAGAAACACAATGCAAATCCTGCCATCACTAGCATTCCCGGGTTATGCGAAGCCCGTGACATAAACAGATATCCAAAGGACAGCATCAGCGTGCCACCCAAAACTAACGCCCAACCCCATCTCTTAAGACGCAGAAGACCAAAAACGCCTATCACAATCATCGTGCACACCGGCAGTACACCGTAGCGAGCTCCTGTTCCCGAAAATTGTCCGGTAAATACACCGATTACTCCTACAAGCGATACCACCAGCATGAACAGACAAATGCCCGCCACACCCGGCAGCATCCCATGCGCCTTCGCCTGAAGCTTCCTTACTTCATCCGTCTGCTCTTCCACACCAACCTCACAGCCCAAAGCTCAAAGCTCCTCACAACGTATGCAGATACGCCAGCAGATCCTCAAGATCCTGCTGATCCATCGCATTTCCCATCGCCGGCATCAGCCCATGTCCATGCACAATCGTCGCCGTCACCCGCTCATCGTTCGCCGGCGCTCCACTCGGCAGCGAAGGCCGCTTGAACACCCCAAGCATCGACGGCCCATGCAGTGGTTTATCAGTGCGGTCGTTGTGGCATTGCGCGCAGCGCGCCTGAAACACCGCATGCCCATGCATCTGCTGCGCATTCAACTGCTCCAGCGGCATAGGCGGAGGTCCCGATTTACACCCGGCGAGCGTAACCGCAGCCAAACCCATCAACAAAACCCTGAATATCGTCACCAAACCATTCTCGCATCCGAAGCGTCCTGGTCGGCTACACCCTACTCCTTATTCCCCGCTTCCTGTTTTCAATTCGCCGCCGCAATCGCCGCCACAATCTTATCCATCGTCTCCCGATCCTTCGTCGTCTGCGGCATATGGTTCCCCACCATGATCGAGAAGATCACCGTCTTTCCGCTCGCAGCCTCCAGATATCCACTCAGCGCCCGTGCCTCCCCCAGCGTCCCCGTTTTCGCAAACACATGGTCCTTCAGCGGAGCCTTTCCAAACCGTTCCGTCAGCGACCCATCCTCCCCACCCACCGGCAGACTCTTCTTCCAATCCGCAAACCACGGCTGCGTCGACGCATACTGCAACAACCGCGCCGTCGCCCGCGGCGTCACCAAATCATGTCCACTCAACCCCGACCCATCAAAGAAAACAAAATCGTCCTTATCAATTCCCGCATTTTCCAAAAACGCCCGCACCAGTCGCGCGCCCCTTAGCGTCGATCCATCACCGCAGAAAACCTTCCTCCCCAAATGATGCAGCCACAACTCCGCGTGCAGATTTTGGCTCACTTTGTTCGTCACAACCACATCTTCAAGTAAGGATGGCGAGCTGTGCGACGCCAAAGTTTTTTCGGGAGTGTCCGGCGGGGTCCCCAGACACGATCCGCCGGTATCGCCCCCGGTAACCACAGCGTTTTCCTGGCCCGGTCTCTTCAGCCCCTCCAGAAACCCCTCAGCATCGCTCGAAATCCGATGCTGTGCCCGCGCCTTTCCCGTCACCACAATCCCCCGCGCTTCCAGCATCCCCTTCAAGGCTACTGCCGCATACTCCGCCGGATCATGAATCGCAACCTCCTCCTCATCCGGCTGTGCATCCACCGCAATCGCCCCATACACCCGCAGCACCTTCGACCCTAGCGCCCGTTCCATCTGCACATGGCTACCGCTCTTCTTCTCCCCCGTAATCACCGACACATCCAGCGTGTAGTACGAAGGCACCGCCGGATCGACCACCACCGTCGCAGGCTGACCCGCAACCGCAGCAGGCGTCACCGTCACCTTAATCTGGTTATCATTAACCGTCAGCGCCGACACCGGCGCTCCATACCCCCACACCGTGTCGTCGATCGACCAGTCCTGCGGATACGGCTCCCACGGAAACAGCGTGTCGTCTCCCACCACATCGCCATTCACCACCTTCAGCCCCGTCGCAGCCACCTGATCCGCCATCGCCTCCAGATACCGCAGCGGATTCACCTCCGGCAAAGGCGCAGCCCCCTTCTCAACCTTCGGCCTCAGAGCCGGAGCAACATAAGGAATCTCCCTCCCCGAAAGATTCGCATCGCCCGCTCCTACCAACACAAGGTCACCCTTCAGACTCTCCACCCCACCAAAAACCCCCTTCGCCACAATCTTTGTCTCAAAAGTCGTGGCCGGCCCCAGCAACGCCATCGCCGCCGCCGTCGTATACAACTTCGCATTGCTCGCCGGCTGAAACAGCTGCCCCTCATTCAACAAGTAAACCGGCGCCCCATCCATCGCCATGACTGCAATCCCCCAGTGGTCGCGCGAAACCTCCGGATCCTCCAGCAATCCCGCAATCGTCCGCGCCAGCTTCGTGCAAGGCCCGCTCCTCCCGGCCTTCACGGCGACCCCACCATCGCAGCCAACGCTCTTGCCCTGTGCCAGCACAGGCTGCACCGCTCCCGCCGCAGACAGAACCCACACCACGGCACCGCAGATGTAACTCCTCAGCATGCGCGCAGTCTAGCATCCTTCCCCAGCCGATAGGTCTTCCTGACCCATCGCCATCCGTGGTGAAAGAACAAAAGAAGCGTATAGTTTCTTGACCGAGAGCCAGTAAATCGAACCAGCGAATCTCGGTCAGTGCAAGAGGAACCCATCTTGAAGATGCAACGAATGTGTATCGCCCTTCTGTTGACGCTTTGTGCCGACATTGCCGTCGCCCAGGAATCTACCGACGAGACCGCGGTCTGGAAGCTCGAACAGTCCTACTGGAACAGCGTGAAGACACTCGACCTCGTCAGCTATCGAGCCTTGTGGCACCCCGACTTCCTCGGCTGGCCTTACAGCAGTCCTGCCCCGCAGCATAAAGACCACATAACCGACTGGATCGATCAATACACCGCAAAGGGCCTGCGCCTTCGGTCCTATTCGGTCAGGCCCGCAGGCAGCCACGCAACCCGCGACATCGTCGTAACCTACTACTGGCTCACCGCCACCTGGGAAGACAAGAACGGGCACGGCGACCCCGAAACCAGCCGCATTACCCACACCTGGCTCAGAACACCCACCGGCTGGCAGATCTTTGGCGGCATGTCCGCTGCTCAACCACCGGCAGTTCCACCGCAAGCAGCTCAAGGAGACGAGAAGAAGTAGCCGCGACCACTCCTGCTGCAATCGCCTCCGTCTGCAACTGTCCTACACTGATCTTCCATGCCCTTCCTCTCTCGTCCCCGCTTCGACTGGAGCCTGCGAACCCGCACTCTCCCTCTCGGCCAGCGAACCCTCATCATGGGCATCCTCAACGTCACGCCCGATTCCTTCTCCGACGGCGGCCACTTCTACACCCCCCGGCACGCCCCCGAACGCGCCCTCGCCCAGGCCATCACCATGCTCGACGAAGGCGCTAGCATCCTCGATATTGGAGGCGAATCCACCCGCCCCAACGCCACCCCGCTCACCGCCGAAGAAGAACAATCCCGCATCCTCCCCGTCATTCAATCCATCCTCAAACAAAAGCCCGAAGCCATCCTCTCCATCGACACCTTTCATGCCTCCACCGCACGCCGCGCCATCGAAGCCGGCGTCGAAATCGTCAACGATGTCAGCGGCCACCTCTGGGACCCCGACATGTCCGCCACCTGCGCCGAACTCAAATGCGGCACCATCCTCATGCACACCCGAGGCCGGCCGCAGGACTGGCCTACGCTCCCGCCCCTCGCACCAGACGAAGTTCTCCCCCTCGTCCTCTCCCAACTTGCCGAACGCCTCGAAGCCGTCACCTCAGCGGGCGTCCCTCGAGACAAGGTCGTCCTCGACCCCGGCTTCGGCTTCGGCAAACGCCTCGACGAAAACTACCCTCTCCTCGCCCACTTCGACCAACTCCGCAAACTCAACCTGCCGCTCCTCGCCGGCGTCTCCCGCAAGGGCTTCCTGGCCCACACCCTAACCCAGCACCCGTCGCTCAACCGAGCCACCCCCTCCATGGAAGACCGCCTCCACGCCACCACCGCCGCCAACCTAGCAGCCATTCTCGCCGGCGCCCACATCCTCCGCACCCACGACGTCCGACCTGCCGTCGAAGCCGCCGCCATCGCTGACCGCATCCTGGAAACCCTCTAGAAAAAGGAGACCCCTAAGTTCGACCAACGGGAGAACCCAAACTCACAATCCTGCCCAAACAAGGTATACCCGCCACGAAGTGGCCGCGCGCCGCGCAGGCGGCCCGTCCGGCAGGACAAAATCCTCTAGCAATCAATCAAACCGGATTCCCCACCGAATCCGTATTCCAGCTCTCCGTCTGAAACGCAATAAACACCGCCGTCCAGGTCCCCTTCGCCGGCAGATGAATCAACAAAGCCCCATCCTGCCAAACCCCATTATCCCCACCATGATTGTTCGCCGGGTTCCCCTGATTCATATGAATATCGTGAATCCCATCCACCTTGCCCTTGTCGGAAGACGCACTCCCAAACGCATAGATCACGCCATCCTTATCCGCAATCGTCATATTCAGCAGAGTCACTACCGCATTCTCCAGCGCCTTCGCCCGCGCCCTCTGCATCATCTGCTCCTCCACGCCCCGACCCTTAGTCTTCGCATTCAACTGGGGCAGCAGCGTCATCTGAGCCCTCGTAATCATCGGCGCGCCGCCCACCGTACTTCGCACATAATCCAGAGCCAACCCACCCGGCGCACGCTGCAACTTCGTCATCCCCATCGGCAGAGCCATCAACCCCGCAACATCCGGCGGCGTAAACCCTTCCTCAATCGCATACAACACGTCCGACCCATCCACCGACTGA
>DATMPD010000061.1:0-13368 GCA_035567955.1 Edaphobacter sp. | reverse complement strand
ATGCCCCTGCGACCCGCCCAGCGCCTTCATCAGCGCAAAATCCCGCCGCCGCTCCAGCACACTAGCCGACAGCGTCGCTAGCACACTCACCGCCACCGTAAGCGCAATCAGCAACACCGCCCCATACATCAGCGCATGCGTGCGATCGACAATCTTCGACTCCCCCTCCACAAGCTGACGCACCGGCTGCACCTGCACCTCCGGCAGTTCTTGTTGCAACTTCGCCATCGTAGCCTCAACGCGCTTCGCTCCCCCCGGCACCTGCAGCTCAATCACGCTAGGCCCCACGCCCGTCCACGCGGTAAAAGCAGCCAGCGGCATATAAATACGGCTATCTTCATCGCCACCCGTCTTGACGCGACCCGCCCCAGCGAGCGTCACAGCCCGCCCCGCATACGTCAACGCAACCGCATGTTCATTCCCCACAAACTGCGCCGCCCGCTGCCCCAGCAACGCCGCGTTCGCCACCGCAGCCTCAGGCCAGGCATCCACCTGCCACCACGAATCAAGCCGCCTCACCGCCGCAAAATCCGTCCCCGCCACTACCACCGGAGTCCCCGTATCCGTGGTCGCCACCGCATAAGCAAACTCTGCCGCAAGCACATCCGCCCCAGCCGCCTGCCGCACACGATCAACCGCATCCGCTGGCAGCGGAGCATTCGCCCCCGCCGTAATCACAAGATTCGCCCCAAAGCTACGAAATTCCTTATGCAGCTTCGCATCAAGGTCCGCATACAGCGTCAGCAGAGCAGTAGCCACACCCGCCGACACCGTCATCGCCACCAGAGCCGACACACTCCGCGCCCTCCGATGCACCAGCGACCGCCGCAACATCCCCGCAAGGCTCAGCGTCGCCATCAGGCATCCTCTCGCAGAATCGCCGAAGGCTCCATCCGCAGCGCAGCCCGAATCGAAGGCGTACTCCCCGCAATCGCCACCGCCAGCGCCAGCGCCACCACCACCGGCAGCAGCACCGGAATCAACACACCCTCAGCCGCTCCACCGTCGCCGCGAAATATCCGCGCTCCCAGCCAGGCCGCAAACCCCGACCCCGCAAGGTAGCCAAGCCCACCCGCAAACACAGCAAGCAGCCCCGTCTCCGCATAAAACAGCAGCGCAATTGCGCCCTTGCTCGCCCCCAGCGAACGCATCAACCCAATCTCCCCGCGCCGCTCCAGAATCGCCGTAGCCATCGCCGCGCTCACCGCAAATCCCGCCGCCAGCAGAGCCGCCGCACTGATCAGCCACATCAAACCACTGATCCGCTTCAGCACATTGCCTTCACTCTGCTCCACCCGCCGCACCTGCTCCGCCTGCGCCCCGGGAATCGCCTCGCGAATCTGATACGCAATCGAATTCGCATACGGCCGGCAATACCAAATGTCGTGGTCCTTCGGCGAAAGAGTCTCAGGATCTTTACGCGCGAAGGCATCCTCCGGCTTGGTCCTTGCACTCACCTCGACACGACGCACACCGTCCTTCGCTCCGGTAAATGCCTGAGCATCCTGTAGCGGAAGAAGTATCTCGTCATCCGTCGCGTCACCGGTCGCCACGACTCCCACCACCTTCCCGGCCAACGAAGAAGCCCCATCCTTTCCCGGCGCCCCCTGCATACGAAAACTATCTCCAACCCTCAGCCCAAATCGCTTCGCAAAATTCGCCCCGGCAACAACCTCTCCGTCATGCAACGGCCACGCCCCCTGCAGCCGCCACCACGGATGTAACGCAGGAGCACCCGTCTTCAACCCCCCAAAATCATGATCGAACCAGTACCCCACAGCTTTGGCAGGGAACAGCGCATCTCCCGCCCCCCGCGCCACCGCTACCTGAACCGGCAGCTCCGGACTCACCCCCGTAATATTGTTCGCCCAGAAAATCCCCTTCAGCTTCGCGAGATCACTCTCCTTCAAATAAGCCCCACCGCTCGCCGGCTTCACATCCACGCCCCCGACCTTTACATCCAGCAGATCCGCCTTCGGATACACAACAAGATTCGCCCCATACACCGCCAGCTCTTTATGAATCCGATCCCCAATCGTCGTAGCCAGCGCAAGCATCGCGGTCACCGCCGTCGTCCCCAGCAGAATCGCAACCCCCGCCAGCATCTTGCGGCGGCGTTGTCGGCGAAAGCTCTCGATCAGCAGGCGAAAGAACATCAGCGTTGCCTCACCCTTCCCACTTATCGTTCAAAGACCGGTGCCAGCTCGCGCAGATCCGCAGCCTGAATCACCACCTGCCCACCCCCCACCGTCGACTTCAGCGGAATAGGATTACACCCGCCCTTCTGCCCCATCGACGCCGCATTCAGCGGCGAAGCGCACATCTTGCACGTAATCCCCTGGTCACCGATATAGAAACCCACCGGCCCGCAGATCTGGCATGCATCCGCAACCGAAACAATCGTCCCATCCGGCTTCTTGAACAGCAGAAATCGAATCTCGACATTGCCTCCCTTGCCATCGTCCAGATGCACGCCATAGCGGTGTAGCTTGTCATCGTTCACATCGGCGGTCGGCAGCGTCACCTGCGATCCCACCAGCGTCACCGCCGCAGCCGGCGACAGTGCCGTCGAGCTCTTCGCGTAAATAAACTCTGCCGTCGAAAGAAAGATAAACAAAAAGCTGGTGGCAACCACCGCCGTCATCCACATCTTCTCGCGCCGCTGACTCCACTCGGCCCGGCGCTTATCCGCGGCCGTAGCCGTAGCACTCAGTGCCACCGGCGCGCGCCGCCTGTACTCCATCAGCATCATTAGCCCCGCCAGCGCCAGCATCGTCACAAAGAAAAACAAATCGTTGCGCACGATCGGACCAATCAGCCGCATCTCCGCGGTGCTGGAGGGCAAAACGCCGTTCTCGCTCAACTCATGCAGCCCGCTGACGATCAATTGAAATGCCACAAAGTAAAGAATGACCGTAGTCACACGAAAGAACCGCTGCAAATTGATCTTCACGCTGCCCCGAATAAACAGCACGCCAAACACCACCGCAACCGCAATCCCCAACAACGTCCCCGTAAAGCTCAGCAGTTCGGTCGAGTTCAGCGTGACGGCCGATAGAATCAACACCGTCTCCACGCCCTCGCGCAGCACCAGCAGAAACACAAAAAAGAAGAGCCCAATCTTCGACACCCCAGCCGGCCCCGTATACTGCGAGATCTTCTCCTCGATCGACCCCTTCATCGTCCGAGCCGTCTTGTGCATGAACCAGATCATGCTGATCACGAACACCGCCGCCGCCAGCATCACCCAGCCCTCGACGATGTCCGAGTTGTACGCGGTATGGGCCACCACCACCGCCACGCCGATACTCGCGACCACCGCCGATCCCAACGCCCAGAACACCGTCCGCTTCAGCTCCGTCCGCCCAATCTTGCTCAGGTAAGCAAAAACGATCCCGACGATCAACGACGCTTCAACCCCTTCGCGGAGCGTAATGATAAATGCCTGCAACATAAAGTCTTTCTCTTCCTCACAAACTCACTCGGGTCGCAAAAGGCCAGTCGTCGAGCAATCTCTAAAGGACCGAAATGGTCCTCGTTCCAGTATCCAGTGTATTGCGGACTAATTTGGTCGTCAATCCAAAGCCACCTGAACAGCCTGGAAAATCCCTTCCTGCAAAGGTGCTGTTTGAACAGGACCGGCAGGAAAAAATCCCGCCTCGCTCAGGGCACCGGTTAAGCAGGGCCGCAGAAAACCCCGTCTCGCTAGGGGCACGGTTAAACAGGGCTGCGAAAAATCCGGTCTTGCTTAAGGGCACGGCTTCAGCCGTGCCGCAAGTATCCCGTTTGTATGGGGCTTTAGCCCCTGAGGTACGCTTTTCGCTTCGTAAAGCACATTTCCGCAGCCTCTAAATCAGACGACAGTTTCATGCCGACGGAACAAACCGGAGCTATCCTAGCAACATGGCATTCGTCCGAATCAGCTCCCGCCACCAAACCGTCCTTCTCCTCCTTCTGTTGCTCATCTCCTTGGCGATTCACGCCCAGGTTGCCAAGCCCGCGAAACCACAGCCCCCCGCAACCATCCTCATCATTCGCCACGCTGAAAAGCTGACCGACGGCCGCATAGACCTTTCCCCCACCGGGTTCGAGCGTGCCAGACTGCTGCCCACACTGTTTTCCCCCGCCGCAGCCAGACCCGATCTGCCCACCCCTCAAGTGCTGTTTGCCACCCATCTCAGCCCCCACTCGAACCGCCCGGTACAGACGGTTACCCCCCTCGCAGCAGCCCTGCATCTGCCGATCGATGACAGTTTCATGAACGACGACTACCCCGCATTAGCCGCCGCTCTTCTAAGCGGCAAATACGCGGGCAAGGTCGTCCTCGTGGTCTGGCACCATGGCAGGATTCCCCAACTAGCCTCCGCCCTGGGCGCAACGCCACCCTACACCCCATGGCCAGACGCCCAGTACGACCGCATCTGGCGAATCGACTACGCCCACGGCAAAGCAACCCTCCAGGACCTCCCCTACGCGGTCATGCCCGGCGACTCAAAGTAATTTGCCTCGGCTCTGCCTTTGCCTGTTCCTGCCGTCATCCTGACCCTGAGCTTGTCGAAGGGGAAGGATCCCGAGGCCCTCGCCGATGCACCGCCCTCAGGGCCTTTCCAACCAGAATCTCAACAATCGTTCCCTTCTCAACCCACCGGAAACCGTCATTTCGACCCGAAGCCGCTCGCGCTTTTGCGTACGACACAGTGGAGAAACCTGCTTCTCCACCAGCTATCACCGCGCCTTTGGCACTCACACCTGCTTTTCCCCCAACTGCCCATCCATCCCGCGCGGATCACAATTATAAACAATTCATTCTATTGAGGTTAATGCCACCACAAATTTTCTTTTGTCATTTTCTGCCCAAAAATCGCATGTCAAGTCCCAAAACCACTAAACCACTCAAACCAAATGAAATAGACTTGGCATGTTAGTTATGCTCCACCCGCTATACTAGTTATATAGATTGAAAACCAAGCAAGCCCCGAGGGATGAAAACTCCCTCCGGAGCTAACTCGTTTCGATGGAATATTTTGGACGCAACCCATTTGTTATGAATATTTTGCCGACATAGATGCCCGGTAAAACATTGATTGCAGGAGATTTAGGCCCCGGTAATAGGGGGGTATCCCCACCGGGTAGATGAGAGAAGAGTGCGAAGGAAAGGAGCAGAGAGGCCGGCCTAATTCAACACCACAATCGGCTGCACCAGCGTCCCAGCGATTCGCCGGCCGATAGCAAGCAGATCGGTAGGAGCCGTGAACACCTTGAGAAGCGGAGCCCGCGAAAAATCAGGCAGATTCACCTGCATCCCATTCCGCAGCCGCCCGGCCACCTGGTCATCTACGGTGACCGAGGGCATCTCGGGCAGCAGCGTACGCGGATGCGGCAGCAGCGCCTCCAACTCGGCAACAGAAGCACTCTTCAACTGGTCGATGGTAAGCGCCTGCTCGAGCACAAACGCTCCGGCCCGGGTGCGCCGCAGACTCGAAAGGTGAGCTCCACAGCCCGCCAGTTGTCCCAGCTCATGGGCAACCGACCGGACGTAGCCCCCCGCTGAGACCGACATCGTAAAGGCCGCCGTATCGCCCTCAAGCGAGGTCAACGCAAAGTGGTGAATCGTGATCCGGACCGGCTTCACCGCAACCTGCACCCCGGCCCGCGCCAGCTTATGCGCAGCGACCCCGTTGATCTTCTTGGCAGAAAAGACCGGAGGAAGCTGGTCGATCTCGCCGCGAAACCTCTGGCCCAGCGCGCAGAGCTCTTCGAGCGACAGATTCAGGGGCCGCGTATCCGCCGCTGGAACGCCGTCGGCATCGAAGGTGTCGGTTGCAAAGCCAAAGCGAATGTGGCCGGTGTAGTGCTTCTCCGCCTGCCCGAAGAACTGGGCCAGCCGGGTATATTTGCCCAGCAGCAACGGAAGAACCCCCGTAGCCATCGGGTCCAGCGTGCCCAGGTGTCCGATAGATTTTTCGCCGGTAGCCCGGCGGACGATTGCAACTACATCATGCGAGGTAACGCCGGAGGGTTTGTCGAGTACGAGAAGACCGTTCATGCAACTTCCAGTTTAGTTGCTAAAACGAGTTTCCCTGACGCCGCACCAGAGAAAGGAACTCATTCCGGGTCTGCAACTGCGTCTTGAATACGCCAATCATCGCCGAGGTGACCGTAGAAGAGTGCTGCTTCTCCACCCCGCGCATCATCATGCAAAGATGCTGCGCCTCCAGAATCACCGCCACTCCCTGCGGATGGATGGCATCCGTAATGGCCTCTCCAACCTGTGTCGTCAAACGCTCCTGGACCTGCAGCCGCCGCGCAAAGACATCCACGAGCCGAGGAATTTTGCTCAAACCGATAACCTTGCCATTAGGGACGTACGCAATATGAGCCTTGCCAAAGAAGGGAAGCAGATGATGTTCGCACATCGAGAAGAACTCAATGTCCTTCACGATCACCATCTCGTCGTAGTCAACATCGAAGAGCGCATCGTGGAGCACGTCCGTAACGTTCATCGCGTAACCGCGTGTAAGGAACTGCATGGACTTCTCCATGCGCTCCGGTGTGCGCACCAGTCCATCGCGCGTCGGGTCTTCACCGATGCGCACCAGCAGTTCGCGATAGAGATCCTGCGTAGAGATGTTGTCCAGCAGGGGTGTTTCAAGGGTGGCCGACGTGCGTGGCATAGGAAGGAGCCTTTCTTAGATTAAGCCCGGCGCTGATGTTTCTTCGCCGGCGTAGTCAAACGAGTTGTTACTGGTCTCCTCGACGCGAACCCGCTCAAGATGCGCCGCGGTAAAACCCTTGAAGATCCGGTATATCTCCATACTTAGATTCTCTGTCGTCGAAACCTTGTTCGCAAAGCAGTCCAACGTATTCAAATTAGTGTGGTCAAGGCGATCAAGCAGATTTGTTTGCGCAAAAGCATCCAGCTCACCAAGGTCGCAAACCATACCGGTTGCAGGATCGACCTGACCGCTCAACGTCACCTGCACGGCGTAATTGTGGCCATGACCATGAGGGTTGTTGCACTTCCCGAAGACTGCACTGTTCCGCGCCGCATCGTAAGCCTCTGAATGCAGCCGATGCGAGGCGCTGAAGTGATAGCGGCGGCTAAGGTACGCTTTCATCGCTCACCATAATAGTCCGCGAACAGATCAGGCATCTCGTAGACGCGAACCCGATGCAGCTTCGCATGAGGAATCTTGTTGTCGAGCCGTTGCCAGATCGCAATCGCGATGTTCTCTGTGGTCGGCACCGTAGACTTGAACTCGGGAACCTCCAGGTTCAGATGCCTGTGGTCATAAACGCTGACGACCTCGCGCTCAAGGATGTCCTTCAGCTCCTTGAGGTCGACGACAAATCCCGAGGTAGGATCCACGCTACCCGAGACAGTAACTTCAAGGATGTAATTGTGACCGTGCCCGTTGCGATTTGCGCATTTGCCGAAGACGCGCAGGTTCTCCTCCGGAGACCACGAGTCGTTCCAGTAATAGTGAGCGGAAGAAAACTCGGCTTTGCGGGTAAGAAAGATCATGAGTGTACCTGCCGTTAGATGCGATAGTCGAAGTGGAGGATACAAGGCTTGAACTGCTAAGTAGTTGTATCGTATGTGCGTCCCTTCCACAAAACGTTCTTTTTGATGCGGTAGTGAACGACGCTGCGAATCAGGAGGTAAACGAAGAGGGGAACGCCAAAGATGGAAATGGCGACGTCAAACCAAGGGAAGTTTGAGCGGGCGACTCGCGAGTAAAACCGCCAGAGCGTCCGTATCCACAGCAGAAAGATAACGGTACGCTGCCACGGTTGCAGCCAATACAGACCTGAAGCCAGCGCCGGCAGCCCGAAGAAGAGCAGGAGGTCAAGGATGCGCCAGAGCGCCAAGGCAACGGGCCTGGGGAAGAGAAGAGCGAGGTTCTTGGTCCAGCCTTCGATCATCTCCGAAGTTGTCGCGTACATCCGGGTGGAAAGGGCGTCGGGAGCGTAGCGGAAACGAATGATGTGCCCCCCGCGTTTGATGCTGTGGGCCAAAGCTACGTCCTCGAGGATGTCTTTGCCGATCGCACGATGGCCTCCGACGGAGAAGTAGACGTCACGTTCCACCAGAATGAACTGGCCGTTCGCCGCGGCCAGGCTGCTTACTGGGTCGTTCACCTGCCCGGACGGGTAGACCGACGCCAGTTCGGAGAAGACCAGCGGCATGACGGCATGCTGCCAGAAACCGGTGACGATCTGGCGAGGCGAGTAGGAGAGCAGGACTGACTTGTGCCTGTCTGCCTCCCGGAGGGCGCGGGAGATGTCATTGGTTTCGTGAATGGTGTCTGCGTCGGTGAACAGGAAGTGCCTTCCGCGAGCAGCCTGCGCGCCGTTCCAGCAGGCGTTGCCTTTGCCTGTGAATCCTCCCCGGCTGCTTAGATCCAGCGGCGGAGCGTCGAGGAGGATGACTCCCTCATGGTCCGCCGCTGCGTTGACGGCGATCTCGCGGGTCTTGTCGGTCGAGTCGTCGTTGACGATAATGATTTCCCAGTGGCGTCCGAGAGTGAAGCCAGGTTCGGACTGGATCAGGAGTGAGGCGAGGCACGTTGGCAACGACCTCTCCTCGTTGCGGGCTGGGATGATGACCGAGAGTTCAAGGTCAGGTTGTTCCGTCGAATTCGGGTCTGGCTCTGGGGCAGTATCGTTCACGAGTTCGTATTATAGGAAGTGGAGCGTATTGTGCGTCGAATCGGGGTAAGTCTGGCGTTGGGATTATTGGTGGCGACCGGATGTGACCGAGGAAGTCATCCGGGAAACATCGATAAGTCTGCGCCGCAATTCGTCATCAGCGACGGTACCCGGACGGTAGATTTGAGTAAACTCCGCGGACATGTCGTCGTGTTGAATCTATGGGCAACTTATTGTGCTCCGTGCATCGAAGAGCTTCCCAGTCTGCTTGCGCTGCAGCGGCGGATGCCGGACCTTGCGGTTGTGGCGGTGAGCATGGACCAAGATCCCGATATCTACCGGCGTTTTCTGGTCCAGCATCACGTCGATGTGCTTACCTTTCTTGATCAGGATCGGCGAATCTTCGGACTTTACGGAACCGAGCAAATCCCTGAGACCTACATCATCGACAGACAGGGCGTGCTGCGGCGAAAGTTTGTCAGTGCCCAGGACTGGACCAGCCCCGAGATTACCGGCTATCTCGCAAAGTTGTAGGTCGCGACGCTGTAGCCGGCATCGCCGTTTGCCAAATTTCTCCCGCTTTCGGCTGGTATCATCTTTGTATGACACAGCTTGATGTCCTTTACCGCTATGGTGTTCCGCCGAGCGAATCAGCCGCCCTTGCTATGGCGAAGGTACGCGAGGTTTATGGCGTCCGTCGCATGGATCTCGATGAAGCGCAGAAGACTGTGCGTGTCGAGTATGACGCCAGCCGCTTGACCGAGCCTGTGATCCATCAGCTTCTGCGCCGTGCGGGCCTCGACATCGTTGAAACGATGCCGATGTTTGTTACGCCGCCACTCCCGGAACCCGTTGCGGCTTCGTAGTTGCCGTGGGGCGGATTATCCGCTATTTTTAGTGTCAGAATAACCTGCTTTCCGCGCCCGTAGCTCAGCTGGATAGAGCATTTGGCTTCGAACCAAAGGGTCGGAGGTTCGAATCCTTCCGGGCGCACCACTTACAAGAGGTAAGGACAAGCTAAGCCGGCTGGGGTTCGCGGTCCGATTTACGCGAGACAGTTGTGTTCGGCCTCAGCTTCATGGCAGGTGATTCCACAAAGGTCCAACTGAGCCACCCGAGGCCGAAGCAGATCGCTGTGGACTCCAAAAAAATGAGCCATGGAGAAGAGTGAAACCGCCAGACCAGATAGCTCTCAACCGGCCAGCCGTAGAGATAGATTCCGTAGGAGATATCCGGCACGCGGCTCATCCAGGCGAGGGCGGCGCTGGGCTTCGCCCCGAAGTAAAAGAGCAGGTATCCGCCCAGCAGCACAAACGCCGCTTCCATCTCCACTGGCAGTCCGAACCTTATTGCAAGGAGACCGCACACTGCGACGATCGCGAAGGCGGGCCGAAACGGGATACGCTCTCGAAAGAGAAAGAAGCATCCCCCGACGAAGAAGATAGAGGCGAGACGCAGGAGTTCGGTTGGATCGCCGAGCACAGAATAGAAGGATGAAGGCCATGGCAGATGTTTCGTCATCGCCGGAACTATAAGGAATGCCAACAGCGTAACCGTGGCAACGAACCACAATCGGGGTCGAAGAATGCCGAGCACTCCGGCTGCAAGGACCACCATATAGCACCTGAACTCGTAAAGTATGGTCCACAGCGAACCATTGAGAGCAGGATAAGGATTGCCCGGAAATACGGGTGGAAACGACATTCTGAAGAGAAATATGGTCGAGCGCAAGGAACTGAAGCCGAGGTGGGAGAAGAAGTTGGGGACGCCCGGCGCCGCGAAGCCTACGACGATAGTGGAAAGAATAATGACAGCGGCATAACCGGGCGCAATTCTCAGCAACCGCTTGATGGTGAAGTCCAGAGCCGATGGTTTCTTCAACCAGCTCTGCACGATGAGATATCCGCTGAGGAGAAAGAATCCGTCCACGCCCAGGGAGCCAAAGTGAACTCCTGAATGGGTCATCCTCATCAGCAATTCTCTGGAATCATTACCATCCGTCAATATGAATGCGTGGGCGAGCAGCACAAAAACCGCAAATACGATTCGCAACAAATCAAACTTATGGTTGCGGCGGTTTTTCATCGAATACCCTATCTCACTCTTCACGGGCCCGGTTTTTGAATGCAATACCAAACTAGCATCGTGCGGTGGCTGCTCGAATACACCCAAGATTGGATGTTGTCCGTCCGGCCTCTACCTATCTCGAAGGCGTCATTCAGTTGTATGCGGCGTTTGCTCTATGCTTAAGATTCCAGTATTCTTGGAGGGTTGCATCCCCACGCAATGTGCGCCCGTAGCTCAGCTGGATAGAGCAACTGGCTACGAACCAGTAGGTCGGAGGTTCGACTCCTTCCGGGCGCACCACTTCTCTCCTTTCTCTCGTCTTAGCACCTTCTCCTCAGTATTGTTGGCGGCCTTCTGCACTTCGGTTGACGTCAGTTTGCCGGCTCGGGTCCCCCCCCATTGCCGGGGCGTAAACCCCCTGCAATCCATGGTTTGCTGGATGTCTATGTCGGCAAAATATTCATAACAAAGAGGTTGCGTCCAAAATATTCCATCAAAATGAGTTAGCCCCGGAGGGAATTTCCATCCCTGCGAGGCTAACTTTGTTTTCAATCTATATATTTAGTATAGCAATTGGAGCATAACTAACCTGTAACTCTATTTCCTTTGGTTTGAGTGGTTTAGTGGTTTAGTGGTTTTGGGGCTTGACATGCGATTTTTGGGCGGAAAATGGCAAAAGAAAATTGAGGGTGGCCTCAACCTCAATAGAATGAGTCGCTCCCATTCGTTCACCGCGGTTCGAAGGGCGGTGCGGAGAGCAAGGGGAAAAGGCGCGGTGTCGGCTGGGGGAGGGTGGTGGAGAAGAGGATTTCTCCACTGCGCGGCTCACAAAAGCGTGAGCGGCTTCGGTCGAAATGACGGTTCTTTGTTTCGATCGAGAAGGATGAGCAACGGCAAAGGCGACGGCTGAGCCATTGCGGACGGCATACATCCCACCCATCGCAGAGTGCGCGATGGATGGGGCACCCGGGCGTTTCGGCTGCGGGGAGGGAAACAGGCAATGGCGGGTGCGGGCGGCTTCCTTTCGGCGCTATTTTTTTAACAGCGGGAGGATGAGGGAGAGGATGTTTTTTGCGACGATCTTGTTGCCTTCCGCGGTGGCGTGGGTGTTGTCGGCCTGCATCATGCCGTCGACACCATAGACGTTTTTGAGGAGGAACGGGAACAGAGGCGCGTCATACTTTTTTGCGAGCAGGATGTAGGTCTCGTTGAACTGCCTGATGTAGTCAGGGCCGTAGTTGGGAGGAAGGGTGATGCCGGCGAGCACGATTCTGGCACCGCTGCCTTTCAAGGCGCTGACGATCTGGTCGAGGTTTGTGCGCGAGTCTTCAATGCGGAAGCCGCGGAGACCGTCGTTGCCGCCGAACTCAACGATGACGATTGCCGGCTTCATGGCCGCGATGCTGTCGACGCGTTGGACGCCATCCTTAGTGGTGTTGCCGCTGACGCCCTCGTTAACGACGCGGTACTGATACCCCTTCGCGTCGAGATCAGTCTGGAGATAATCGGGGTAGCTTTTACCGGGCTCAGTGCCGTAGCCCGCGGTGAGGCTGTCGCCGAAACAGACGATCAGGGGGCGCTTGTCGTTAATTGTTGTTGCCGGAGGATTTGGAGCGGGAAGAGGGGCTTCGGCTGCGGGGACCGATTTGGCGGAGTCTGGCTGTTCCGCCTCCCTGGTTGTGTTGTCGGAGCGGCAGCCGAGGAGGGAAAGCGCCAGGACCGCTAGAATAGCTATTGATTCGGTTCTCCGCATATCAACAAAGTATCAAACTGGACGTTACAAACGGAGCCGCTGCGAGAAGGAGAAGCCTGAAGTTGAATACACCGATCCCCATGATCCTGGTAAAAGGTCTTCGTAAGTCGATACGCAACGGCGCCCGCACAGTGGATATTCTCAAGGGTCTGGACTTCACGATTCCGCGGGGACAGTTCGCGGCAGTGATGGGGGCGAGCGGGAGCGGGAAGTCGACGTTGCTTGGACTGCTGGCGGGGTTGGATACGCCGAGCCAAGGCAGTGTCCGGCTTAACGGCATGGAGATCAGCTATCTGCCGGAGGACAAGCTGGCGCAGGTGCGAGGGAAGGCGATCGGGTTTGTCTTTCAGTCCTATCAATTGATCCCGACGCTGACGGCGCTGGAGAATGTTCTGCTGCCGCATGAGCTGAACGCCGATGCGCGAGAGAGTGGGTTGGGGCGGGCGCGGGAGCTACTCGGCAGCGTTGGGCTGGGCGACCGCATGGATCATTATCCGGTGCAGCTCTCCGGTGGCGAGCAGCAGCGGGTGGCGCTGGCCCGGGCGTTCATTCTGCGTCCGCCGATCGTTCTTGCCGATGAGCCTACGGGAAATCTGGATTCGACCAACGGCGCGCATGTGCTGGAGCTGCTGCTGAACCTGAATCGCATGGAGGGCACGACGCTGGTGCTGGTGACGCATGATCCGGTGCTGGCGGCGTATGCGAACCGGCGGATTATTTTGCGGGATGGCTTGATCATTGCGGATGAGATCAATCCGGCTGCGGCTCCGCGTGAAGCTGCGTTGACGGAGGGCTGATGGCATCGCTGAGCTATCGTTCTGCCGCGAAGATTGCCGCGCGTGAGATGCATTCGTCGCGGGGGAAGTTTTTCTTCGTCATTCTTTCGGTCGCGATCG
>DATMPD010000060.1:0-3076 GCA_035567955.1 Edaphobacter sp. | reverse complement strand
CGGGGAGACGGAAGCTGGCGCCGTAGTTTTCGAGGAGGTAGCCGCGGGCCTGGGGTTCGAGCAGTTCGACGCGGAACTTGATACCGCGAGGGATGAGGGCGATCTCGCCGGGGGAGAGGTCGAGGATGCCGAGTTCGGTGTGGAGCATCAGGCGGCCCAGTTGAGGGACGAAGAGCAGTTCGCCGTCGGCGGAGTAGAAGAAGCGATCGGTCATGCTTTTGGTGGCCGCGTAGATGTGGATCGCGTTGCCGGAGTGCATGGAGAGGTCGCCGTTGCCGGCCAGGGTGATGAGGCCGTCGACGAAGTCAGTTGGCTTGGTGGGTAGAGGGAGCGGGTCCCAGCGGAGTTGGCTGGGTGTGGTTTCGATTTCGTTGAAGGGGGACGAGCGGACGAGGCCGTTGGCGATGCGCTCGTAGGGCTTGTGCATGACGGAGGGGCGGATGCGGTAGGTCCAGGTGCGACGGTTGAGCAGGCGGGGCGCAGTGAAGGGGCTGCCGCTCAACTGCTCGGTGTAGAGGCCGAGCGGGGCCTTCTGGGGGGCGTTCTGGCCGACGGGAAGTGCGCCTGGTTGGGCCTCGGTGGCGAACTCGTTGCCGAAGCCGGTGAAGTACTTGAGATCGGGCATGATGATCCTCTCTGGGGAAGGTGCGTCTGTGTGGGCGAAGCTTTCCTGACGAGTTAGGAGTGCTTCGAAGGAACACCGTAGCTTAACCGAAAAGAGGTGTCTTGTGCTTGCCGGCGGTTAACGCGTGATAGGTGTTTCTGTGGTTGATACCAGATGTGGCTTGCCGGTGTCGTCGTTTGCTGAGCCGGCGGAGGCGATGACCACGGTCTTCGCGTTGAGGAACTCGCGCATGCCTGCGGCTGAAAGCTCGCGCCCGTAGCCGGAGTGTTTGATGCCGCCGAAGGGAAGACGCGGATCGCTGGCCACCATGGTGTTGAGGTAGACGCCGCCGCATTGCAGTTCGGAGACGAAGCGCTGTTGTTCGGCGGGGTCGCGGGTCCAGGCGGAGGCGGCAAGGCCGAAGGGGGTGTCGTTTGCGATCTCGATGGCTTCGTTCAGGTCTTGAACGCGGAAGAGCATGGCAACGGGGCCGAAGAGCTCTTCGCGATAGACGGCGGAGGTGCGTGGCACACCGGCGAGCACGGTGGGTTCGAAGTAGTTGCCCTCGCCCAGCATGCGTTCCCCGCCGGTAAGGATACGTGCGCCGACACGGACGGCTGCCTGGACTTGTGCCTCGAGCAGTTCGAGGGCGCGAACCGTCGCGAGCGGACCGATCTCGGTGCCTTGTTTCATGGGATCTCCCACGCGCACGGTTTCCATGCCTTTGACGAAGCGCGATTCGAAGGCGTCGTAGATCTCGTCGGCAATGATGAAGCGTTTGGCGGCGATGCAGGACTGGCCGCTGTTGACGCAGCGCGCATGCACGGCGGTCTCTATGGCGAGGTCAAGGTCGGCGGACGGCATCACGATGAACGGGTCGCTGCCGCCGAGCTCGAGGACGGATTTCTTGATAAGCCAGCCTGCCTGGGCTCCGATGGCGCGGCCGGCGGTCTCGCTGCCGGTGAGGGTGACGGCGGCAATCCGTTCGTCGCCAAGAATCGTCTCGACCTGACTGACTTCAAGCAGCAGGGACTGAAAGGTTCCCCGGGGGAAGCCGGCGCGACGAACCAGCGACTCGATGGCGAGAGCGCACTGCGGGACGTTCGAGGCGTGTTTGAGAAGAGCCACGTTGCCAGCCATCAGCGCGGGAGCGAGGAAACGGAAGACCTGCCAGAAGGGAAAGTTCCATGGCATGACGGCGAGCACGATGCCGAGCGGCTCCCAGCGCACATAGCTGTAGTTGGGCTCGGTCGGGACGGACTCGGGCGCGAGGATGCGGGCGGTGTGGTCGGCGTAGTATCGGCAGACGTCGGCACACTTGAGGATTTCGAATCGAGCGGCTTCGAGCGGCTTGCCCATCTCGAGCGTGATCAAGGTGGCGAGCTCTCTGGTCTCCTGTTCCAGGATGGCGGCGAGCTTGCGCATCCAGAGGGCGCGATGTTCCAGCGGCACGTTCGCATGGGCGCGGAAGGCGTCGTCGGCGAGAGCGATCTTCTGACGCGCCGCCTCGTTGGTGAGGGCTTCGAAGCTGCGTAGAAGCTTGTTGGTCGCGGGGTTTATGGATTCAATGGCCATGGCTCGTCCGATTTGCGTTTTACTCTGATGCTAGCTTAGCAAGGGCTTGGGCGAGGATGCGCGCACCAAGGGCGATATCTTCGGGCCTGGCAAATTCGTCTGGCCGGTGGCTGACGCCGTTGCGGCATGGAATGAAGATCATGGCGACGGGGGCGAGTCGGGCCATGAAGAGCGAGTCGTGGTAGGCGCGGCTGACCATTTTTTTGCACGGGATGCCCTGCTCCTTGCAGATGTGTTCGAGAAGCTCGACCACGTGGGGGGAGGATTGCGCGGGAGCGTCGGCGTTGACCAGATCTTCTGTGATGGTCACCCCGCGGCGCTGGCGTAGCTCCTCGCAGTCGCGACGGATGGCCTGCATGACGGCTTCACGGCGATCTGGATCCGTGTCGCGAATGTCGAGCTGAAGGAAGACGCGGCTGGGAACGCTGTTGACCGCGCCGGGGTGGACCTCGCAGGTACCGATTGTGGCTACGGTGTCGATCGCTCCTGTGGCGAGAGCGTGCTTCTCAACAGCCAAAATGAGTTCGGCGGCGGCACAGAGAGCGTCTTTGCGATCGGGCATCAGGAGCGCTCCGGCGTGGCCGCCGAAGCCGGTGATGGTGAAGCGATAGCCGGCAGGAGCGGCGATGCTTGTGACGATGCCGATCGGAATGCCTTCGCGTTCGAGCAAGGGGCCCTGCTCGATGTGCAGCTCGATCCAGGCGTGGTAGTGGTTTGCCGGAAGGCGCACTGAGGAGAGCGGGCCTGTGAAACCTGCTGCGGTGCGGACGGACTTCAAGGTGGCTTCGTTCTTGTCCTCGAGCGCGTCGGCGCGACCTGGGTCGAGCGTGCCGGAGAGCAGACGGCTGCCGAGACAGCCGATGCCGAAGCGGGTGGGTTCTTCCGAGGTGAACATGA
>DATMPD010000059.1:0-13680 GCA_035567955.1 Edaphobacter sp. | reverse complement strand
ATCGTGGCCTCCGAAGGTATCGCCGCCGTCATCGACCCTCAGCGCGACGTCGACCTCTACCTCGACTACGCCCGCGAGAAAAGTCTCAGCATCGAGCACATCATCGAGACTCATCTCCACGCCGACTTCGTCTCCGGCCACCACGAACTAGCCCAGCGCACCGGCGCCCGCATCTACCTCGGCGAAGACGCCCACGCGACCTTTCCTCACACCGCGATCAAAGACGGCGACACCCTCCAGTTCGGCAACGCCCGCTTCAACTTCCTCCACACCCCCGGCCACACCATCGAGGGCGTCTGCGCAGTCCTCACCGACCTCACCTCTCCCGCACAACCGCGAGCAGTCTTCACCGGCGACACCCTCTTCGTCGGCGACGTAGGCCGCCCCGACCTCTCCGCCGACCACACCCCCCAGCAACTCGCCGCACTCCTCTACCAAAGCCTCCACGAAAAACTCTTCAAGCTCCCCGACGACACCGAGATCTTCCCCGCCCACGGCGCAGGCTCTCTCTGCGGCCGTCAGATGGGCTCCGAGCGCTCCTCCACTATCGGCAAGCAGCGCCGCACCAACTACGCCCTTCTCGCCCGCACTCAGGACGAGTTCATTCATCTCCTCACCGACTCCCTCCCCCCGCGCCCCGAGTACTTCGGCCGCGACGTCGAGCTCAACCGCACAGGCGCCTCCTCCATCCACCAGCTCCTGCCACCCGTGCCCCTCCACGCACCCGAGGTCCTCCGCCTGCAATCCGAAGGCGCCATCGTCCTCGACACCCGCCCCGCCATGGAGTTCGCTGTCGCCCACGTCCCCGGCTCCGTCCACATCGCACTCTCCGGCCAATACGCCTCCTGGGCCGCCCGCATCCTCGGCCTCGACCGCCGCATCATCCTCGTCGGCGAAGACGCCGATCAACTCCGCGAATCGCAACTCCGTCTCGCCCGCGTCGGCATCGAGCACGTCGACGCCTACCTCGAAGGCGGCATCACCGGTTGGATACACTCCGGCTACGAGCTCGACTACATCCCCCAGGTCTCCGTCCAGGAGCTAGCCGACCTCCAGGAAAAAGAGAAGGACCACCTCGCCATCCTCGACGTCCGCGAACCCGGCGAAGTAGAAACCGGAGCCTTCGAAAACAGCATCCGCATCCCGCTAGGCCAGCTCGCCGACCGCACCCACGAACTCGATCCCACCAAGCTCATCGTCGTCCACTGCAAAGGCGGCTATCGCAGCTCCATCGCCACCAGCATCCTCCGCCGCGCCGGCCTCGAGGAGATCGCCGACCTCACCGGAGGCTACGACGCCTGGAAAGCCACCGACCTCCAAAAGGCACAAGCAGCACCCTGACCACAGACCGGCTAGCTCTCGATGCGTATAGTCAGCCGTGCCGTAAACAAGGGCCGCCCTGGGCGCTACCGCTCTGCCGTAGGCCCAATCCCAATGCTCGACCCGATCGCCGCCGCGCCCAAACCCCCTCCGAATCACCTGCCTGCAAAATATTTCGTCACAGAACCTCGAAAAACCTCAGCATTTTCGCATGTCAAGCCCCCAACCAGCATTTTTTTCCACCCCAAAATCCTGCCCAACCTCACAAAACCCGCGTCAATCCAGCCTTTCCGCACGTGCAGCCGAGCAAAAAATAAATCCCAAAACCGTGGCATGTTTACCCCCTCCAACTCGCTACACTGTTAATAGGAGCTTTTCACGCGAAATCATCTCTTCAGAGCTGTGGTTCGGCCATAAGTCCTTTCACTGGAAATATTTGGCCGTAACCCCTTTGGAATGAATTTTTACGGAGAAGGCCACCCCGCAGATTATTGATTCTGAATAATTTAGCGGCGGGCAATGGAGGGGGGGTACCCCCGACAAACGAACGCAGAGCAGGACCAACCGATGACCGACATCTACAGCAAAGCCCAATCCGCCGCCGACTACATTCGCACCGCCACGGACCTGAAACCGCACGTCGGCATCATCCTCGGCTCCGGCCTCGGCAACTTCGCCAACCAGGTCCGCGGCGTCACCCGCATCCCCTATGCTGAGATTCCCCACTTCCCCCGCTCCACCGTCGAAGGCCACTCCGGCCACCTCGTCCTCGGCGTCATCTCAGGCGTGCCCGTAGCCGTCATGCAGGGCCGGGTCCATGCCTACGAGGGCTACCCCCTCTCCGAGGTCACCTTCCCCACCCGCGTCCTCGGCCTCATCGGCTGCAAGACCCTCATCGTCACCAACGCCGCCGGCGGCATCAACACCAGCTACAAGCAAGGCTCCCTCGTCGCCCTCTCCGACCACATCAACCTCACCGGAACCAACGCCGCCCTCGGCCCCAATGAACCCCGCTTCGCCGCGATCCCCGGCGCCGGCCAGCGTTTCTTCGACATGTCCGCCGCCTACGCCCCGCGTCTCCGCGCCCTCGCCGTCGAAGAGGCCGGCCGCCAGGGCTTCCAACTCTCCGAAGGCGTCTATCTCGCCGTCCTCGGACCCTCCTTCGAAACCCCCGCCGAGATCCGCGCCTTCCGCACCCTTGGCGCCGACCTCGTCGGCATGTCCACCGTCCACGAAACCATCGTCGCCCGTCACATGGGCCTCGAAGTCCTCGGCATCTCGCTCGTCACCAACCCGGCCGCAGGCGTCGTCGCCGCCGGACGGGAAACCGCCGAAGCCATCCACCACGAAGACGTCATGGAGGTAGGCCGCCGCGCCGAAAAGCAGTTCACCAGCCTCCTCGCCGCACTGATCCCCCAACTGCCGCGATGAAAATCCTAGTTCAAAACCGCTTCCAGAGCCTCCGTCCGACTCTGCTCTCCCACCACCACGCTGACCGGTTCGCCGAGTTCCTCATACATCGTGGCAACCCGCGCCTGCGCCGTCTCGGAAAGAACAAAACGATCCGCTCGCTCCACCACCTCTTCGCCAAACCGTATCTGCGCGCTCAAGCCTCGCAGTCCCAAAAGCCCGAACAGGTGCGAGGTGAACCCCATCTCTCCCCACCAGCAGACATCCTCTCCCACCGTCGCCTCACCATTCGCTCGATGCGAATCCAGCGAATACCGCACCGTCGCAGTCCGCAGCGAAACCTCGTTGTCCAGCACGGAATGGAACAGCCCCCGCCGAAATGGAAGCACGCCCGCTCCATCGGTCGTCGTCCCCTCGGGAAAGAACAACACCGGCAATCCGCTCCGGTAAGCCTCCGCCATGGCCGCATTCACTCCCCGGTAAGTCTTCGGCCCGCCACCGCGCTCCACATATACCGTCCCTGCCTGCGCCGTAAGCCAGCCCAGCAGCGGCCATCCACGCACCTCGGTCTTCGCCACCATCACAAACGGCTGCACCGAGCTGTATAGCAGAATATCCAGATAGCTCAGGTGGTTCGACACCACCGCCCCACCCACCGGAATCCGCCCCTCCACCTCACACCGAAATCCCAGCACCCCCACAATTCGCCGGCACCATCCATGAATCCACACCGCACCCCCGGCCCCCCACTTCGGCCGGCGAATCCTGTAATCCACAACAGCAGCCGCCAGCAACGCCACAAACAAGACGCTACGCCACACCGACCTCACCAGCCGCAGCGCGCTCACCTCAGCGTCCCTCAAGAAATCTCTTCGCCACTCGCGGATGCAGCGTCTGCAGATCCAGCAGCGTCAGAAAATCGATCGTCTTGAACTCACGATCGATCGCCGGCTCGCTGCAGATCTTCGCGCCAATCGTCAGATAAGCCCGCAGCAACTTCGGCGCCTGCACGTCCGACACCATCGCCGTGGCCGCCGGCAGCGCAAACGCCGCAGTCGCTACCGTCCGCAACTCCGGCCCAACCATATAGCCTCGCAGCGTCTCGTACACCGCATGACCCATCTCCGCGTCCTGCGAGGTCAACGAGCAGCAGCCCATCATGTAACGCGCGCCATTCACCAGCGCATACCTCGCAATCCCGCGCCACAACAGATGCAGCACATCCGACGACCTGTAGTCGCGATGAATGCACGCTCGCCCCAACTCCACTATCTGGCTCCGCATCGATTCATACGGCGCAAAGCAGAACTCCTGCTCGCTGTAATACCCAAAGTACTGCCCGGCCACCTCACCCATCTGCATCCGGTACGTCCCCACAACTGCACCCGTCGTCTTGTCCTCCACAATCATGTGGTCGCACACATCATCGAAGTGGTCCTTGTCATACCCGTCCGCATAGGCCGACTCGAGCCCTTCATTCATCTCCAGGTTGAACACCAGAAAGCGCAGACGGTACGCCGCCATGCGTTCCTCCTCCGTCAACGCCAGACGCGCGACAAAATTCCCCGCCTCCATGCGGATATCTCGCTTCGACGGCAACTGCGGAGCCACAGCTTGATTTGGAAGTAGTGCGACAGACGGAGACTGAGTGACTGTGAGCATCGACCCTCCTCAAACGTCCAGGATGTATTGGCTTTCGATGTCAGTCTGCGTTGTCTTTTGTTACAGCGTGTTCACAGCACGTGAACATTTGTTGAATCAGAAATGGTGCATTCTCTCAGTTACTGCGCCACTCGCCAGCGTCTCCACCGCCGATCGAGCCTCCACCGCCGCCCTCTTGCGGTGCAGCCCATCGCTCGAAAACGCAATCGGCGCCTCCGCAAACCGCACCTCCGCCCGCACCCCGCGCAGCCCCAGGAACTTGAAGATATGCGCCGGCATATTGCGGTCGCCCCAGTAGCAGACATCATTGGCCACGCTCACATCAGGCCCATTGTCCTCAACAAAGCTGTACCGCAAATGAGCCGCCGTGACCGGAGCACCGCCGGAAGTCACCTGCGACAGCAGTCCGCTATGGAACTTCAGCAACTGACTTCCATTCGAGGTCGTCCCTTCGGGAAAGAACACCACCGGCAACCCGGCATCCAACGCAGCCTGCATCCCCTTCCGCGCCTTCACTGCCGAGCCGCCATGACCGCGCGAGACATACACCGTCCCCGACATGGTCGTCATCCACCCCACGACCGGCCACCTCCGAACCTCCTCCTTCGACACAAACACGCAAGGATGCAGCGCCGCAAACACCACAATATCCAGATAGCTCAAGTGGTTCGAAATCACCGCGCCCCGCCCGGGAAACACCCCCTCCACCGTGATCTCAATCCCCATCCCCCGTATCCCCCGGGCGCAAAAACGATGCAGCCAGTCAGCCCGTTCCTCCCGCGTCGCTGGCCGCTTCACCACCAGCTCCGTCCCCGCGACAATAAACATTCCCGCGAGTCGAACGCTACGCCAGGCAGCCCGAAAAAAATTCACCAGATCGAATCCTCGTCTCTCAGCGCCGACTCTGTTTCACAAAGGCAGTCTATCCTGTCAGAAGTGCAGCCCGACGAACCAGATCGCAACCATCCCAACCGAACTCCCGCTCCCATCCATCACAACTGGCTCTACCGCCGCGTCGCCCTTCCCGTCTTCGCACTGCTCCGCATGGGAGCCTCGCCGGAAAAACTCGCCTGGAGCATCGCCGCCGGCCTCCTCATCGGTATCAATCCCATCCTGGGCAGTACCACCATCCTCTGCCTCGCCCTTGCCTTCGTCTTCCGTCTCAACGTCGCCGCTTCGCAACTAGGCAACCACATCGCCTATCCGCTCCAGCTCATCCTGGTCATTCCATTCATCCGCGGCGCCAGCCGCATCTTCCACACCGCGCCCATGCCTCTCTCAGCGAACGAACTCCTCCACGCCGCCCGCGAACACCCGGTCGCCCTCTCCCGTCAGCTCTGGCTGTGGGAGTGGCATGCCTTCCTTCTATGGGCCGCTATAGCCGTTGTCGCCATCCCGATCGTCGCATTTGCAATCACACCGGTCCTGCGACTCCTCCTCGGCCGGGTCCGCGCCCACAAGTATCCCGTCATCCCCGCAATATAAAAACCGTCCCCTTTACTGTGGGGCGTGATACTCCTGCACCGGGTCGCCGCTCTTCACCCACGCCGTGTAGATCATGTCTCGCAGCTCGATCGCCCCTGCCGCCATTCGCTCATCCAGAAACGCAACGCTCTCCGGAGTCCCCGTTCCATTGAATCCACCCGCCTTCTCCAGCTGATACGTCTTCTCTACAAGCGAATTCGAGTGTCGCAGATACTCCAGGTAATCCGCCCACTCGTCGTTCAACACCTTCGGCTTCGACGCCGCCACCAGCGGAGCGATATCGGCAGGTTTGGCCGCAGCAATCACGAAAGCCGTCTCGAACTGCGAGTGAATCTTGTGCTCCGTCGTATATCCGTTCGGGTTCGGCCCGGTCCAGCCGTTGTACTGAATCGTGTCATGAAGCGGCTGCGATCCATCCGCCACATAATGTCCGAGCCAACCGGCATAGAACAGGATCGCCGTCTCCGCAGGCTTTGTATCCTGGTTCGCAGCCGCCAGCTTGCGATACTCGCGCAGTCCAGCCTTCAGCCGCTCGTAGACCTCCTGCACCTGCCAGGGCTGGAACCCAATCTTCTCTGCGGTAAGATCCAATTCCGGATGCGCAGCCGCGGCTTTCTCCACCGCCCGAATGTAGTCATACCGGAGCCGTGGCAGGTCCTTGCCACTTGCCGGGCATCCGTTTTGACCCGCCGTGCACGATACATCCGCGTAGTCCGCCCACTCCATATCGATAAAGTGATCCGGAGACTGCGTCACCGACAACTCATTCTCCGCCCGGTTCTTCCACCGATCCGGCTCCGGCCCCAGGTACTCCATCGTGTCCAGCGCCGCTCCGTTTCTCAGAAACGCGGGTACCCCCGTCGGCAGATTCGCAGCCGCCAGCCGATTAATCATCTTGTGTCCATCCGAACCCCAGGCAAAGCTCTGCTGAACCAGCATCACCGGCAGCAATGCCACCGCCGCCGCCACACGTACCACCCCGAACAATTTCGTCATGCGGAAAGTATAACCATCAACAGCGACTCAAACTGTTACAACCGCACCCTCCACCGCCACGCTTCCAAACACACTGCGATACCGCGCAATCTCCTCCTCAGGCCCCGTCGCCTTCCGCGCATTATCCGACAGCTTCACTGCAGGCCTTCCCTCCACCGTCATCAGCTTGCACACCAGGCTGATCGGATCGAGGCTCGTCTCGCCCCGCGGATGGCATCCGCGAAAATCGTTCGTCAGCAACGTCCCCCAACCAGCGCTAAATCGTATCCGTCCATGAAAGTAGTCATACAGCCGAAGAATCTCATCCACATCCAGCCCGTCGGACGCAATCAGCCGTTTCCTCCGTGAATCTCTCCCACGCCGCAACAGCCACGCGATATATTCATCGCCAGCGACAAACGGGTCCTTGCTATCGCACCGCTGCCCGGTCCAATCCGCCACCCAATCCGGCGCGCCCTCAAGAAACTGCGTCGTCCCAAACGTATCCGGCAGCATGATCAGCAACTCGCCGCCATAACTCTTCTGCCACAGCTCCAGCACACGATACTGCGACTCATGCAATGCTGCATCGCCATTTGCCAAAGCCGCCATCGCCATCGGCAGCTCATGCGCATTCGTTCCCATCGCCTCCAGGTCATGCTTGTACGCAAGAAAGGTATTCGAAGTCCCCGACAGGCTCGCCCCCAGCGCCGCCCGCATCGCTTGGATCACGTACTCCTGCCAGAGAAAACTATGCCGCCTCCGCGTTCCAAACTCCGAGATCCTCACCTCAGGAGCCGCGCGCAGCCGTTCAATCTTCTCCCACAGCTTCGTCTTCGCCCGCGCATACAACACATCCAGCTCCAGCTCGTTCATCGTGCTCAACGCAGCACGCGTCTTCAACTCGCTCATCAGAGCCAGTCCATAAATCTCCCACATCGTCACCTCGGTCCACAGGCCCTCGAAGCGAACCACCAACTGTCCGTCGTGCTCTGTCACCGTATAGTCCGACAACCGGAAATCATTCTCCAGCCAATCCAGAAACGCAGGCTCAAAGATGGTCCGCGTCCCATAGAACGTATTACCCGCCAGCCAGATGATCTCCGACCGCCGAAACCTCAGCCCCCGCACATGCTCCATCTGATCGACCAGCATCGCCATCGAAATCTGCTCTGCCAGCTTCACGGATACCGTGCGATTTGTAACCTCTGACGTTACATGTATCGCTGGAAAGTTTTTCCAGATGAACTGCAGCATCAGCAGCTTATAGAAATCCGTATCCAACAGCGAACGCACAATCGGGTCCAGCTTCCAGTTATGGTTGTGCGCCCGCTCCGCAAAGTTCACATTCACTAACAAGTCCTCCCCGTTAGCCTACCAATTCCCATTGGATGAGGAGAAAACCCATACCCTCGAAAATATTATGACAAGCACACTTGACAACATTTGAATAATATGTAAAGCTTAGTTGTCTTTATGGAAAGGATTCTTGTCATGCAATGCTTCCCTTCAACGAAAGCCGGACGCCGCTACGTATACCGCCTCGCCCCAACAATGGCTGTCTATGTTCTCTTTCTCTTCATCGCTCAATGGTCGTTTCACCATCTTCATCCCACTGGCCTCATTGTTTACTTCCTCGCCGTAATCCCTGCATTGCCCCTTATTGGCTCGCTCGTCATCGTTGGCCTCTACATCGCCGAAGAGTCTGACGAGTTTGAGCGTTCCATCCTCGTTCAGTCCATGCTGTGGGGCTTCGGCGGAACTCTCGCCGTCAGCACCATCTGGGGCTCACTCGAAGAAATCGCCAGAGCGCCTCATCTCTCCTACTTCTATATCTACGTCTTCTTCTGGATCTTCATGGGAATCTCACAGCCCTTCATCCGCATGAGGTACCAATGAAAAACCGCCTCCGTATCCTCCGCGCCGAGCATAGCTGGAGCCAGGCCGATCTCGCCCAGAAGCTCGAAGTCTCGCGCCAATCCGTCAACGCCATCGAGACCGGCAAGTTCGACCCCAGTCTCCCGCTCGCCTTCAAACTCGCTCGCCTCTTCAACAGCCCCATCGAAACCATCTTCACGGATGAAGAGTAAGCGCCCACAAACCGTCTCGCGCGCCCGTCTTCCGAACCATGACATCTGTCACGTCACTTCAATGACGCAAGCCACTAACAGAAACGCAGCCCATCCGGCACACTGAAATAGTTCCAAGGAGCTAAGCCATGTCCGCATCGAGCACTACTCTCCGCCTTATCACCGTTCTCTTCCTCCTCGCCGGCATCCTGCTGCTGCGAAAGCCCGTCTTCGGCCAGACCATCACCGCGGCGCCCACACGCTTCACTGTCGTCGTCCAGGGCGTCGCGCCAGGCAAAGGCGCCGACGTCATCCTTATCCCCGGCCTTGCCAGTTCGCGTAACGTCTACGCCTCTGAAGCAAAGCTCCTCACCTCCGCGTATCGTCTCCACCTCATCCAGCTCGCAGGCTTCGCCGGCGAGCCAGCCGGTCCCAATGCAACCGGCCCCATCCTCAATCCGGTCGTCGAACAACTCCATCAGTACATCGCGGACAACCACCTCCAGAAGGTCCCCGTAATCGCTCACTCACTCCCTCGGCGGCCTGCTCGCCCTTATGCTCGCCCAGGCACATCCTGAAGACATCAGCAAACTCCTCATCATCGACACCCTCCCCTTCTACGGTCTCGTCTTCAACCCCGCCGCTACAGTAGAAAACGTCACGCCGCAGGCCAAGGCCATGCATGACCAGTTCGTCGCCATACCCAATGACCAGTTTGCCGCGAGCCAGCCTCTCTTCACCAGCGGCATGGTCAAAGATCCGGAAGGCGCCCGACAGGTCTCGGCGTCTTCCATCGCCTCCGACCGCACCGTCTTCGCCAACGCCATGCTCGAAGACCTCGAGACCGACATCCGCCCGCAGCTCGCCGGCATCAAGACCCCAACCACAATCCTTTATCCCTACGAAGCCGCGCAAGGCCCGGTCGCGGACGTCACCGCCCTCTACACTACCGCCTACGCCACCATGCCCAACCTCCACCCCATCCGCATCGACGACTCCCGCCACTTTATCATGTACGACCAGCCCGCCGTCTTCGACAAAGCTGTCCAGGCCCTTTCTTGTCCAGGCCTTTCTTAAGCCCTAGATTTAGCAAATGTCGGCACCAACCGCCGCAACCTCTGGTCGATTAATCGAGTCTGCGACAGCTCCTGTACATCCAACTATCATCGGAGTGATAACGAACTTCGCCGCTTGCAGAATCAGCCGTTCCCCTGGCTGATTACGCAGGGACGCCAACTCCACGAAGGGAGATCCGCCGTGACACCCACCTCCGGAACCCTCGAACCGACGTCCTCACTCAAGGTGCAAACGGCACGCCCTGACTGCCCCGAATGTCCTGAGCGTCCCTACCTGCGCATCTTCAAATCCACCGTCTACGTCCGCGATTACGAACGAAGCCTCGACTTCTACGTGAACCAGCTGGGCTTCATCGTCCTCGCCGACGTCAGTTTCACCTACGACGGCCGCTGGGTCGCGATCGCTCCTCCCGACGGACAAGCCATCCTCGCCCTCGTCGCCCCCAAACCCGGCACCGACAAATATCGCTTCATCGGCCGCGAGACGCAGATTGGCTTCCTCTCCGAGGACATCAACACCACCTACGAGCTCTGGAAGAGGCTCGGCGTGCGTTTCCACCAGCCGCCGCAACAGACGATCTTCGGGATCACTCTCGCCCGCTTTCAAGATCTCGATGGCAACGGCTTCGAATTGATCGGCACCGACCAATTCACCCGCCAAATCGAGCAGGAGCGCCAGGTTGCTGCCGCAAAGATCGAGTCCGATCGCCGCAGCGCACAAGAGCTCGAGATCGCCCGCCAGGTGCAGGCCCGCCTCTTCCCTCAGACTCTGCCTCCACTCAAAACCCTCGACTATGCCGGCGTCTGCCTCCAGGCCCGCCACGTCGGCGGCGATTACTTCGACTTCCTCGCCCTCGGCAACGAGCGGCTCGGCCTCGTCATCGGCGACATCTCCGGCAAGGGCATCGCCGCCGCGCTTCTCATGGCCAATCTTCAGGCCAACCTCCGCAGCCAGTTCACCCTCGCACGCGACGAGCCGCAGCTCTTCCTGCAGTCCGTCAACCGCCTCTTCTTCCAGAACACCACCGACTCCGCCTACGCCACCGTCTTCTTCGCCGACTACGACGACACCGCACGCCGCCTTCGCTACGCCAACTGTGGCCATCTCTCCGGCCTCGTCCTCAGGCATAACGGCGAGGTCGACTGGCTTCGCTCCACCGCCACCGTTCTTGGACTCTTCGAAGAGTGGGATTCGCCCATCCACGAATGCCAGCTCTATCCCGGCGACACGCTCGCCCTTTACACCGATGGTGTAACCGAATCCTTCGACGCATCCGGAGAAGAGTTCGGAGAGCACCGACTCGTCGAAGCCTTGCGGCAAAGCCAAACAATGCCCGCCAAACAAACCCTCGCGTCAGTCGTCGAACAGATCCAAAGCTTCAGCCCCTCCGAGCAGCACGACGACATCACCCTCATCGTCGCAAGGTGCACCTCTAGCTAGATCCCTCAACTTCGCTCCACAGGATGTGTCATCCCGACCGGAGCCTCAGCGAGTGAACCGCTCCAACTAAACTCTTTGGAATGGCGGGGACGACGGGGCTCGAACCCGCGACCTCTGCCGTGACAGGGCACAGGAAAACCGTAACCTCCTACAGAGAAGCCGCTACCCCGCGCCGACGCGGATTATCGAGCCGGATATTGAAAACACGATCCTCGCTCTACTTGTTCGGCGTGGTTCGCCAGAATGCATAACGCCCCAGGCTCTAAGAATCGGTGCGAAATTGGACTTTTCACGATGTGCCTTGCGTTTCCAGGAGTTGACACAAGCGAGAGGCCAGGAGAGACGCGGGCAGGATGTTATCGATGCCGCATTCGAGCGCGTCCCACCAGAGTTCCGCCGTACTGGAAGAACTTGCGAGTACAATCGGCACACAGATATCAATACCCCTCATCCGTTCGACGAGATCTCTCCAATTACCATCAGCCAGGGCGAGTTCCGTGACGATCACGGCCTTCCCGCGCGCCGAGTTGAGCAAATCGACTGCTGCTCTGATACTGCGCGCCCACTGTATAACCAGTCCGTGCGCTTCGATGTCCTGCAGGACCGTGGCTTCCGGGCTCCTGTTGGACACAAAAATTACTGTTCCTTCTTGTCTGTCGGTCCGCATCGATCCTCTAGGGCTGCCTGATTTCACGCTAAGCCTTCTGGCCTTCGATTGGCCGTAAGCCACCGTAAGCTCGCCGTAATACTGCGAAGCTTCGTGGAGCATAATGAATGCGGGAGAGAAGCAAGTGCCAACGCCGCCCTTGTCGTCCGGAAAATCTCTCGCAAACTCTGCCGCCGACCCTGTGCCGGCGACGACGGTTCGCGACCAATTGGCGCGTGTGGTGAATAGCCCTGGTTTCGTTTCGTCGGTCCGGTTATGTCGGTTTCTGACGCACATCGTCAATCGGACAATCGATGGAGATATCGATAGCCTCAAGGAGTTCTCGATTGCAATGGAGGTGTTCGACCGCACCTCGGAGTACGATCCGAACATCGACGCGATTGTCCGGGTTGAGGCTCGCCGTCTTAGAGCGAAGTTGAAGTCCTATTACGAGGAAGGGCAGGGTACGGTTGATCCGGTTCTGATTGGATTGCGACCAGGCAGTTATGTCCCGGTCTTCCGATGGCTTGACGCCCAGCCGGCAAAGCATCGCGAAGAGATTGGCGCCGCACCGCCACCGGGCCGTATATGCGTTGCCGTGTTGCCGTTCGTGAACATGAGTCCGGAGCCCGAGCAGGACTATTTTTGCGACGGGATCAGTGAAGAGATCACGAATTCGCTGACGCGGGTATCCGGTTTGAACGTGATTGCGCGGACATCGGCTTTTCACTTCAAGGGCGCCAACATCGATATCCGGGAAGTAGGGCAGCGTCTCGGCGCGAATCTTGTCATCGAAGGAAGCGTGAGGAAGGCCGGCGAACAACTGCGAATCACTGCGCAGGCGATTCAGACCGAATCCGGTCATCACATCTGGTCGGAGACGTTCCGTCGCGAGCTTCAGGACGTGTTCGCGATCCAGGACGAGATCGCACAATCCGTTGCGGACATACTCCGGCTTCACATGCCGGAAGTACAAGGACCAGTGCGGTCCTCCCCTCCTGATCTTGACGCATATACAAGGTACCTGCGAGCTCGATTTCTGATTCACCAGCAGTCGCCTGAAACGCTGCACGCCGCCCTGGAGCAGCTACGAAGGCTCACAGAAGCTTATCCCGACTACGCTCTCGCTTATAGTGGCATGGCTGCGGCCCGCGGCCTTCTTGCGCAGTTCGGGATGGTCTCGGGCCATGATGTGTATCCAGAAGTAAAGGCAAACGCGGAACGCGGTTATGCTCTCGATCCTGACTCCGGTGACACCTGCACGGTGCTGGGCGCACTTCGTGCCTGGTTTGAGCATCGTTGGGATGAAGCCGAGAAACTGTGTGAGCGCGCGCTGAAACTACAACCCAGTCACGCGCCGGCGCATATGTTTCGTGCCATGGCTTTGTTGTGTCAGGGAAACATCGAGGCAGCAGAAGCAGGCCTCCGCCGCTCTGCTGAACTGGACCCGCTTTCTGCCAGCGATTGCGCGCGCATGGCTTATGTTCATTATGTAAAGGGGGATTACGATTTAGCCGCAGAGGATCTCCGACAGTCTTTCGAACTGGATCGAGACTATCCTGAAGCGCGATTGTATGAAGGACTCTTGCTCTTCCA
>DATMPD010000058.1:0-4784 GCA_035567955.1 Edaphobacter sp. | reverse complement strand
CGAAGCTTCGATCGCTTGCAGGGCGGCTTCCTGATCGGCGAGTTGACGCCTGCGTTCGAGAGCGAAGCGGAAGAGCAGGATGAAGATGCCCCAGATAGCCCAGCCGGCCAGGTTCCAGAAGAAGGCGGGAAGCATGGATTTATCCATGCCGGAGTTGGGGCCTCCACCAAAGACCGGAGCTGGATGCTGGGTCCGCCACCAGCGGATGGACATGTAGACGATGGGTACATCGACGGCTGCAAAGATGGAGAGGACCGCAGCGAGCGTATGGCTCTGACCGCTGGAGGAGAAGCGCCGCAGCATGAGATAGCTGACATAGAGAAGCCATAGGAGCAGCATGCTGGTGAGTCGAGCATCCCATGCCCACCAGATGCCCCATGCGGCGCGTCCCCAGACCGAGCCGGTGATGAGAGTGATGCTGGCGTAGACGACGGCGACCTCCGCGGAGGCGAGCGCGAAGGCATCGGCGGTGAGGGCTTTGAGGGGATCGCGGTGTCGCCAGAACAGATACGCGAGTGAGGCGGCGAAGTTGAGGTAAGGAAAGAGAAGGCTCCACATCGCGATGGGGACGTGGTAGTAGAAGATCCGTCCAACATCGCCTTGCGCTGCGTCTCTAGGGGTGAGGAAGATAGCCTGACGGAAGGCGACCACAAGGACAGCAACGGCGATTCCGAACCAGAGCCAGGCGACACTGCGGAGAGTGGGGTTGCGCTGCTCCATAGGGTTAGTTTATCGCGAAAAGAGGTTATTCGGCGTTAAGTACGGTTTCAAAGAGCAGGATGCAGATGGTGGTGAAGATGATGTCGTACCCGGCCAACTGTTTGATCCAGGTCGCGATCTGGATGGAGTCCAGGTCTGCCGTAAGGACCCCGGTGGTGGCCTGGACCATGGCCAGAAGGGCGGGCAGGGAGATGGGGAGGAGCAACAACGGGAGGAGGAGTTCGCGGTTGCGGGCGCGCAGGCCCAGGGCGGCGAAAAAGGTTCCGTTGACGACCAACGCCCATGTGCCGAGCGGGAGGATAAGGGCCAGGAGCCACATGTTGCCGAGGACGTGGAGGTTGAAGAAGACGATGAAGATGGGGGCCAGGACTGCTTCGACGATCAAGACGAAGAGCATGTTGGCGATGGCTTTGCCGAGGAAAAGGGTGGAGGCGGGGGAGGGGGCCATGCGCTGGGCTTCCAAGACCTGGTTGCGCAACTCGCGGGCCCAGGACTGGTTTAGGGCGGTGATGGAGGCGAAGAGGAGTGCGACCCAGAGGATGCCGCCGGAGATCTGGCGGGTGGTGGTGGGGTAGCTGGTGGGGTCGAAGGCGAGGCCGAAGACAACCACGACCAGGAGTGCGAAGAAGAGCATGCCGTTGATGGAGTCGCGGGAGCGCCATTCCAGGAGGAGATCCTTGCGGAGGTGGTCGAGTACGTGGTGGAGATAGTTCACGCCGGGCCTTTGGGTAGGTCCGCTTTGGTGAGGTCCGCAAGGGTGGCGTTGGTGACGCGGACGTAGTCGGCGGGGGCGAGGATGAGTTGGAGTCCGCGCTGGCCGGCGGAGACGGAGATGATGTCGAAGAGTTCGATGGTCTCGTCGGCGTAGGCGGGGAAGGGCTTCTTTGCACCCATCACGGTGACTCCGCCGCGGATGTATCCGGTGAGCGGTTCGACTTCTTTGAGGGAAGCTAGTTCGACTCTCTTTGCGTTGGCGGCGTGGGCTAGTTTTTTCAGGTCGAGTTCGGCGTCGCCGGGAATGACGGCGAATAAGTGTTCTCCGGTGTTGGTGTGGGTGAGTAGGGTTTTAAAGACTTGTTCGGGGGGTAGGCCTATCTTGCGGGCGACCGAGATGGCGGTGAGGTCGTCGGGGTCGACTTCGTAGGAGCGGAGTTCGTAGGGGATGACGAGGGAGTCGAGGAGGCGGGCGGCATTGGTCTTGCTTGTCTTGGCGGGTGGCGCGGTCTTCACTCTGCGGTCGCCTCGGGTGCGGGTTCGCCGAGAGATTCCAGGATCTGGCCGTTGCGCATGGTGAGGATGTTGTTGGCGAGGGGTTTGGCTAGTGCGGCCTGGTGGGTGGTGAGGAGGATGGTGCGGGCTCCGCCGCCGGGGACGGGCCAGGTGCGGAAGTCGGCGAGGAGCTCGACCATGTGGCTGGCGGAGGCGGCATCGAGGTTGGAGAAGGGTTCGTCGAGGAGGAGGAGTTCGGGGTCGGTCTGGAGGACGCGGGCGAGCGAGGTGCGCTGGCGCATGCCTTGCGAGTATTGGCCCAGGGGACGGTTGAGTTTAGGGTCGAGGCCCACAGCGCGGAGGGCCATCTCCGGGCTGCCGACGCAGGCACAGCCGCCGCTGCGATGGAGGCCGGCGAAGTAGGTAAGGTTCTCCATGGCGGTGAGCTCGTCGTAGAGCATGGCGGAGTGGCTCATGTAAGCCACGCGATGGCGCTGCTTGTGGGGTGACTCAGAGTAGACGGTGACGCTGCCGCGAGTGGGGCTGATGAGGCCGGCGATGATGCGGAGGAGCGTGGATTTGCCGGCGCCGTTTTCGCCGAGGATGACGGTGCAGGAGCCTGTGGCGAAGGTTGTGGAGACATTACGGAGAGCGGCGAAGCTGCCGTAGATCTTTGAGACGGAGTCGAGTGTGATGCAGGTTGACTGCGCAGTGGATGGAGCACTGCTGCGAGTTGTCGCTTCCGTCTGCGTCATAAATTTTCGTGCGCGGCGGTCTAGTGAGCTGCGGGTACTGCGGTTGCGGTGGTGGTGGGGGTTGGGGTAGCGGCGGGGGCGTACTTGGAGGCGCATTTGGCCTGGAGCTCGGTGGCGTGGAATACGCCGTCGCGGCTGTAGGTGCCTACGGCGAGGGCCTGGGCATCGTCCTTGAAGGTGTCGGGTGGGGGTTCTGAGCCCTGATAGACGACGGAGAGCTTGCGGCCCTGCTCGAGCAGATCGAAGGTGGCGTTGGTGCCGACGCGATGGATGCTCCCCGGGGCTACGTTGCCGGCGACGCGGAGATGGCGGACGTACGCTTTGTCGCCCATGCCGTGGAGTTCACTGATGGTGACGTAGTAGCTCTTGTTGTCGCGGCCACCGCTGAAGGAGAGATAGGCGATCGTGCCAAGGATGATCACGGTGGCGATGATGAATTTGATCGGGCTTTTCCGGGTTTCGTTTGGCATAAGGCCTCCGCCTTCCGTCTTTCAGTTTACGTCGGTATAAGTTTACGTCTGTTGCTGCGATTCTGGTATTGTGCCGACGGGAGTCCCCCTCCCCACCTTTTTGCGCAAAGTCTTCCAATCATTCGACTTAAGGTTGGACTTCGACCCTGCGGCGTCTTTTCAAAGGTCTAAATTTACCGCGTTTCCTGGGTGAGATCAGTAAGGATGCCTGTTCTGAAGACATGGTTTGTCAAGTCTCCCGCCTTTCATTTTAGCTGAATGGGAAGGGGCCGAATGTCAAACTCTTGTCTCGCGGTGGGTGCTGCGATTACGGGAATGGGGAACGATCGCTCTTGAAATTTAGTTGACAAACGCAATTATATTGGTTGACATTGGCATCATGACGGATCTGGCTTCAGTTCTCGCAAAGGATATTTCGCTCTTTCGCCGTTTCAATCGGATGTATACGCGGTTTATCGGGACGCTGAACGAAGGGCTTTTGAACAGCGAGTACAGTCTGGCGGAGGCTCGGGTTCTTTATGAGCTGGCGACGCGCGATGCGCCTAAGGCGCGGGAGATCGCGGACGAGCTTGGAATGGATGCTGGATATCTGAGCCGGCTGTTGGGGAAGTTTGAGCGTGATGGGTTGTTGAAGCGAAAGGCTTCGGAGGAGGATGGGCGGTATGCCGATCTCACGTTAACCGCGCGGGGCAGATCGGCGTTTAAAAAACTCAATGCGCTTTCCGAAGATCAGGCGCGGACTGTTCTGGAAGATCTTGCGCCTTCGGCTCGCATGGAGCTGATCGATTGCATGCGCACGATGGAGGGGATTCTTTCGAAGACGGATCGGAAGCGCCTGCCTTACATTCTGCGGCCGCATCGCGTGGGGGATATGGGTTGGATCGTGCATCGCGAGGGTGTTGGCTATGCGGAGCAGTTTGGGTGGGATGAGACCTTTGAGGCGCTGGTGGCGCGCATTGTCGATCAGTTCATCACGAACTTCGATCCGGGGAGGGAGCGGTGCTGGATTGCCGAGATCGATGGCGCGCACGTGGGGCATATTTTTCTGGTGAAGCATCCGGAGGAGGCGGATACGGCGAAGCTGCGGCTGCTGTTTGTTGAGCCGAGTGCGCGGGGGATAGGGCTGGGCGATGCTTTGGTGAAGGAGTGCGTTCGTTTTGCGCGTACGGCCGGCTATACGAAGGTGGTTCTTTGGACGCAGAGCATTCTGGTTGGGGCGCATCGCATTTATGAACGGGCTGGGTTTCGTCTGGTGAATGAGGCGCCGCATCGGAGTTTTGGCAAGGATCTTGTGGGGCAGACCTGGGAGTTGATGTTGAAGTAGGTGTGAACTTCGGCGTAGAGAACGAGAAGGGCAAGGGGATGCTGGCGCGGTGGGAGCTCTCATTCCTGCCATCGCTGCGAAGGTGAGAAGAGAAGCGGATTTCTCCACTGCGCTGGTCGCAAGAGACGCGAGCAGCTTGGGTCGAAATGACGATTCCTTGGGGTTCGGGTAGATAACAGCAAAGGCAACGGCCTGATGGGTGACGATTTACATCCCACCCGTCGCAGAGTCCGCGATGGATGGGGCACTCGGCAATCCATTCGCGGGATTTAGAGGATTTGCTGGATACGAAACTGCCACTTTTGA
>DATMPD010000057.1:0-9456 GCA_035567955.1 Edaphobacter sp. | reverse complement strand
CCGGAACCTTACCCTGGCTAGGTTTGGCTACATCAGCCAAACAGATCGATTCTTCAGGGTAAGCATTTGTGGATCAGCTGATTAGATAGTGTTGCATCGACCGGTTGAGCTGGCACGACTTTCAGGCAACTACGTGCAGCCGAGTGCCTATGCAGTCACCCGCCATCAGCCCAATTTGATCTCGGGCGTCTGAAGTGTTGCCATGTCAATCCGCCCATTCGGGTCTAATTGGACGTGGAGGATCGCCTCGCCCACCACAAACAAAAACCAACGAGGTATAGGTCGCTTCAGTACGGAGCTCGTACCGCCGCCTCCTCTTCTTATGGGCTCTCCCATCCTCCGAAGCAGTTCAGTCTCGGAATCGCCTAACGCAACGTCATTTGGCAATTGCCCCGAATATCCTGCAAAGCCCTCGTGACCTTCACGGTACAAATGAAAAGCAGCAACGCATAACACCTTCGGATCAGTAATCTTTTCTGAAGGCACTACCCAAGGAGCCTCCTTGAACACAACGTCGACCCCTTCGGGCTTGAACTCCAATGATCCGTAATACTCATCACGATCGATGTTGGATATTTCGTGTCCAAAGAAGTTTCTTACCACCGGGTCATTCTCAGAACGGCCCAACAGAGACACGAGCTGCTCAAAACCAAAACGTGTGCTCATATGTCATCGGCATCCTGTTGCTGTGCTCCAGGCGCGGGACTCGCAGACGTGGATGCGGACTTGGACAAGGACATCACGACCTCGAAGCCATTCTACCCAGAAATGTTTTCTATATCGCCGCACTCCTCAAAAACGGAGTTTTCGGCAACTTGGCGTTTCTTTGCAGGGATGGAGAAGAACAGGCAACGACAAGAACAACAGCAGATTTCTCCGCTTCGCCGCTCGCGGTGAAACTGTGAGCAGCTTCGGTCGAAATGACGGTCTTTCCGGTGGGGTGGGTCTGTGTTTGGCTGGAAATTTCGCTTTAGTAGCTGCGTTGATACATGCGGGAGATGCGGTCGTGCCAGCCTAAGCCGTCTTCGTCGAGCCAGGCCCAGAGGAAGCCTATGCCGAGGGGACAGGCGGCGAGGACCGTAGCCAGGATGCGGCGGCGCATGGCGGGACGGGTTGGGTTGTCGTCGGCGAAGGTGCAGAGGGCGATGCGGGCGTAGCGCATGCCGGGAGTGGCTTCGGACAAAGTGAAGAACAGAAGCTGGTAGAGGAGGGTAAAGACCGTGAAGGTAACGGCAGCAGTGATGGCGGCCGTCTGAAGGGTGATGTGATTAGCGGTGGACGTGGCTGCGGGTCCATCCAGCTTGCCAACGGTGAAGGCGAAGACGGCTGCGAAGGCGAGAAGCGCAGCGGTGATGATGCAGCCGTCGACAATGGCGGCCATCAGGCGCAGGCTGTACCGTGCGGTCTGGGGCGAGAGTACGGGCTGGAATGGGGCTTCGGGGACTTCGACGACGGCAGCAGAGACAGGGTGGGCTGCGAGCAGGATGGAAGACCACTCGGGCGCGAGGGATTCGGCGGCAGGAGCGGTCGAGATCTGGGCGGCTTCGACCTCGAAGATGCGGAGCTGGGCGGTATCGGCGCTCTGATGGGCGGACTGGTCGGCTTCTTCGCGGAGCGGCCCTTCGGCCAGGCGGGGACGAGCCTTGCGCGGGGCCACGAGCTGGCGGGGGAACTCGATGAGGTTGGCGGGAATGTCGATGGGTGGGTAAGTCTCTTCGAAGACGGGTGATTGGCGAAAGGCGATCTCATCCTCAAGCGCGAGGGCTTCGGCTTCATCAAGCGTGTCCTGAGGCTGAGTCTGGTTCCGGCGACTCAACGTGGCGGCGGCAGGGTCAGGATAGCTGCGGGTCACCTGGTCAGCGTCGTAGAGCCGGATGGTGAGGCCGGAGACGGCGTCTTGCGTAGTGGCCGACGCAGGCGAAAAGGAATCGGTGATCAATTGTTCAGCGGGTGGCGTGGGCGCGGGCGCGGGAGGCGTAAGGGTCCATTGATCCAGATCGGCGAGGAGCTGGTACTGGGCGTCGGCAACGGCCTGGGCGTTGCGAGCGGCGGCCTCGGCTGCAGCTTCAGCCGCACGGATGGCGTTTTCAGCCTGTTCGGCGAGGAAGGCGCGGTAGCTTTGCGAGTGGGCGTAGCGCTCGGCGACTGTGGCGGCGATGCGGGAGGCCCGGGCGTTCGCGGAGGCGGCGGTAACGATCGGAGTCGGGCTGTCAGGATACTTGTCGTGGCGCTGGTTGCGGCGGGCGCGATGCGCGGCGAGGCGCTGGGCTACCTGCTCCTTCAGCGCGAAGGGCGCCTCGGCTTCCGTTTCGTCCGACGCTTCGTCCAGTGGTAACAGGTCACGCTGTGCAGAGCTCATGATGCTCAAATCCAAACTCGCTTCCGTAAAATCGTTTAGCCTCAAGGGGTGGTGCGTCTGACAAGCTTCAAGCCGAACGAACTGGGTGGCCCAATAACCCGACAGCATCGTCTGCTCTTGCTGGTGTTTCCGTGCGGCTCCAACCAATACAAGCAATTACAAGCAGATCAGAGTAAATTCCGCGGAAACGCCCTCCAGAGCGCCCTGAAGGCTGTTTACCTCTTGATAACTATCATGGTGCTTGCGGCAAGTCATCCACATTTAGCGGCACAGCAGGTGACAACTCTGGCAACTCCTTCTGCTGATACCAGGCAATCGCCGGCGAGCCTGCCGGATGAGCCGGGGGCGACGCGCTATCCACAGGCCGAGGTGGTGCCGCAGGACGATGATTCGACAGCTGTGGAGATGGAATCGGATACGCAGTCGAAGCTGGGCAGCCGCTATGTGCTGGATGGCGACGTGGTGATTACGTATCGCGACCGAATTGTGAAAGCGGACCACATCGAGTACGACACGGAGACGGGCGAACTCACGGCCAACGGGCATCTGCATGTCTCTGGAGGGCCGAACCATGAGGACATCCAGGCCAGTCATGGAACGATGAACCTGAATCAACAGACAGGCCGCTTCTATGACGTGACGGGGTCGGTGGGGGTGAAGAATTCGGGCCGCGGCATGACGTATGCGAACAGCAATCCCTTTCTGTTTACAGGACGGATGGTGGTGAGGACCGGGCCGCAGCAGTATGAGATCTACGAGGGGACGGTGACCTCGTGCCAGCTTCCGAATCCGGACTGGATGCTGTACTCGGACAAATTTCTGGTGGACATGGACACCAAGAAGGCCAGGGCGCAGAACAGCACCTTCAAGGTGATGAATATACCGCTGCTTTATCTGCCGTATGTGACGCATCCAGTGGATACGGGCGGGCGGCAGAGCGGCTTTCTGATTCCTAACCCCGGATATTCTTCCACCAAGGGAATCATCTTTGGCGACGAGTACTACTGGGCCATCAACCGGAGCACCGATCTGACGGTGGGGTTGGAGTACTACTCGCTGCGGGGATGGTCGCAGTCGGGGACGTTTCGCTATCGAGGATTGGGCAATGACTTTGCGCGGGCGCACTACACCGGGCTGCAGGACCGCGGCATCGTGATTAATGGGGTTTATACGAACCAGGGGGGCGAAGATGTAACGTTCTCCGGCCGGCACGACTTTACGGCGAACACGCGGGTGGTGGCGGATGCGGAGTATCTGAGCTCGTTCGCGTATCGCCAGGCGTTTGCAGAGAGCTTCAGCCAGGCGGTGTCGAGCGCCATTCTCTCGATCGTGTATGGCGTGCATGAGGCGAATGGTTACGATGCGGACGCTCGCGTGGACCGCTACCAGGGGTTGGAGAGTGCGGCTCAGCCCGCGACGCCAACGACCCCGGCGATTCCGGAGCAGGAGATCCGCATCTTTCACGTGCCGTCGCTGGACTTCAGCAGCACGGAACATAAGATCGGCCGCAGCGGCGTGCAGTGGAGCGTGGGAAGCTCGTTTGCGGGACTCTCGCGGGTGCAGCCGAGATTTTCGACGGGGGGCCTGACGGCGCGCTTCGATCTTCATCCGGAGATTGCGTATCCGATGAGCTTTGGCGGGTGGAGGCTGAGACCTTCGTTGGGGGGGCGCGAGACGTGGTATAGCCGAAGCCGGCAGACGCCATATCAGCCGGGCGGGTTGCCGGTAGAGCTTCCGTTTGCTCTGAGCCGCGCCGATGTGGAGGCTGAAGTGGACCTTCGGGCGCCGGTGATCGAACGGACGTTCGACTCGCCAAACCTGGAGAAGAAGTTCGGTTACGACTTTCGACATACGATCGAACCGGAGGTTACGTACCGTTATGTGGCGGGGATCGATAATTTTTTGAATGTGCTGCGATTCGACGATATCGACGTTGCAAGCGATACCAATGAGCTGGAGTATGGGGTCACGCAGAGGCTTTTTGTGCGGCCGGTGAAGGCTCGGCCCTGTGTCGAAAAGGCCGTGCGTGGAGATAAGGCAGAGGATTTAGATATGGACGAGGGCAGCGTCTTCATGAAGGAGCGGCGGGGCGATTCGAAGACGAAGGGGCCAGTGTGCGGGAGCCGCGAGTTGATCAGCTGGCGGTTGACGCAAAAGTACTTCTTCGACGAGACATTTGGCGGAGCTGTGATCAACGGCCGGCGCAACATCTTCGACACGACGCTGAGTCTTTCGGGGATTGCGTTTTTGACGGAGCCGCGCGCGATTTCGCCCGTGATCTCGCGCCTGCGTGTGCGCACGTCGGAACATTTGGACGTGGAATGGGACTTCGATCTGGATACCGGGGCGAAGAAGTTTACGTCGAACAATGTGATGCTGGACGTGCACGAAGGCAACATCTTCGGCGGAATGAGCTATGCACGGTTGAATGCGCCGGGACGCTTCTTCACGGAGGGTGTTTCATCGACGGTGTCGAACTTCAATCAGCTGCGGCTTCTGCTGGGGTATGGATCGCCAACCAAGGCCGGGCTAGGGGTGGCGGCGAATGTGGGATTGGATTTGAATGCGGGGGACTCGGGGCTGGTGCAGTATGGCGCGCTGCAGGGGTCCTATAACTGGGACTGCTGCGGGTTCAGCGTGGAGGTTCGCAAGTACGAGTTGGGCTCGGTGCGCAATGAAACGGTGGAGCGGTTCAACTTCACGCTGTCGAATATCGGCACGGCGGGCAATCTGCGGCGGGCGGCGAGCCTGTTTTGAGCCTTGGACGTGGTTCGCCGGGGCAGTGGTTGCCGGTGGTTGCACTCTAGCCAAGCCATGGAAATGGGCGCTCGCGTGCGATAATCGAGGTATTGTGCCTAACGTTGTGAAGCCCTTCCGTACCCTGATTTTTGCCCTTACGCTGGCTGCTCCCGGATATGTTCTGGGATGCCACGCACAGACCCCGACGGAGGCTGGGCAGAAGCTGTCTCCGGAGCTGGCGCGGCGAGTGGAGGTGTTGATCCGCTCGAAGTCGTCGGTTCCGCCCGACTACGAGATAAAGATTGGTCCGCGGACCAAGAGCGAGGTTGCGGGCTTTGACACCATCAGCGTAATCTTCGTGACGAAGGAAAAGTCGAGCAAGCCGGTGACGTTTCTGCTTTCGACCGATGGAAAGACGCTGGCGCAGTTCAATAAGTACGACATCAGCAAAGACCCGAAGCTGCTGGTGAGTGGAGAGGGGCGGCCGTCGCGGGGCGGGCCGGCGAATGCTCCGGTTTTGATTGTCGGCTTCGACGACCTGGAGTGCCCGTATTGCGCGACGATGCATAAGCAGCTTTTTCCGGCGCTGACGGAGCGGTATAAAGACCAGATCCATATCGTGTACCGCGACTATCCACTGGATATCCATCCGTGGGCGATGCGTGCGGCGATCGATACGAACTGCGTCGCCGCACAGAGCCCGGCTGGTTACTGGAACTTGGTGGATTACATCCACGCGCATGCGGCGGAGATGGGCGGCGAGGAGAAGAGCCTGGCGAAGGCGAACGATACGCTCGATGCGCTGACTCGCGATGAGGGCAAGCGGCAGAAGCTCAACGCCGACGCGTTGAATGCGTGCATCGCCAAGCAGGACGATACGGCGATCAAGGCTTCGATGAAGCTGGGCGATTCGCTGGGGGTGGATGCGACACCGGCGCTCTTTATCAACGGAGAAAAGATGGAAGGGGCTCTGCCTCTGGAGTACGTATATCGTATGATCGATAACGCGTTGATTGCCTCGGGCCAGACGCCACCGCCACCCGCACCGGCTGCACCCGCTCCGGCCCAGCCTCAAACCTCGCCTGCGAACAAGCCAGGCAACTAGCCGACGAATGCAGGAGATACAGGATGTGCCGACCTTGTTGACCGATACTGAACAATTTTTCCCCCTTCTCTGCCCTCGTCAGGTTTCGTTTCCTATTGCGTTGATTCTTGCTGCGGGCCTGCTGTCGTCTGCGGGCTGCAACCGGGGCCATAGCGCCGATGTGGTCGCCACCGTGAATGGTCATGCGATTATGCGGTCAGATTTGGATAAGGGCTACCGGGCGCAGCTTGGCGATGCCCCTCAACAGCAGCAGCTTTCGCAGGAGCAGGCCGATTCGCTGCGGTTGAACGTGCTTCGCGCACTGATCGACAATGAGATTGTGGAGCAGCGCGCCGGCAAGATGAACCTGACTGCGACCAATGAAGAGGTGGATGCGAAGCTCGCCGAGATGAAGGCTCCTTACACCGAGGAGCAGTTCCAGGAGCGGCTGAAGGCAAGCAACCAGACGGTGGATGATCTCAGGCACGCTCTGCGGCAAAACCTGACTATCAACAAGCTGCTGAATAAGGAGATCAACTCCAAGGTCACCGTGACGGACGCTGACGTGGCGAACTATTACAACCAGAACAAAGCCGGGTTCAACCTGAGAGAGACGCAATATCATCTGGCGCAGATCCAGGTGACCGATATTCCGTCACAGCAGCCGGGCAACCTGCAAAACAGCAAGGCCACAAACGATGTGGACGCAAAGCGGAAGATCCAGGCGCTGAAGAACAGGCTGGATAGCGGCGAGGACTTCGGCACGCTGGCGATGAATTTTTCCGAGGATCCGGAGAGCGCTCCGAATGGCGGCGATAAGGGATTCGTCGGCGAGTCGCAGCTGCACGCCGACCCAGCGATCTTCACCGCGGTCTCCAAGCTGAAGGCCGGCGAGGTGACCGAGATTCTTCCGTTGCTGGATGGACAGACGAAGAAGCCTGTGGGTTACGCGATTTACAAGTTGCTCTCGCGCGATCCTCCCGGACAACGCGATCTGAACGATCCGCGAGTCCAGCAGGCGATACGACAGCAGTTGCGCGAGGGCCGATCGCAGTTGTTGAAAGCCGCTTACCTGGAGATGGTCCACGATCAGGCGAAGGTGGAAAACTTCTTTGCCGAACAGATCTTCAAGAACGATGCGCACTAACCAATAAAACACAACCAGTCTGGAGAATGTATGACGCAGTCACAGGTGCGCTTCGGGATTCTTGGCTTTGGACACCACGCGGTTCGCCGCCTTCTGCCTGCTTTTGCGAAGTGCAGCGAAGCGACGCTCACCGGGATGTGGCGGCGTGACCAGGAGGCTGCCGTCCAGAACTGCGCGGAGTACAAGATCCCTCATTGCTTCCCTACGCGGGAGGCGCTCTGTTCCTCCCCTGAGGTTGATGTCGTCTTGATCACATCGCCCGACGCGATGCATTGGGACGATACGATTCTGGCGTTGCGGCAAGGCAAGGCCGTGTTGTGCGAAAAACCAGTGGCGATGAATGCAGCCGAGGCGGTAGAGATGGACACCGCGGCGAGGTCTGCTGGATTGCTCTACGGTGTGGCGCAAAACTTTCGCTTCAACAGAAGTGTGGAATGGATGCGGGAGCAGATCGCCGCAGGACGTATCGGCAAGCCGCAGCTCGCCCACGCTCAATACAGCTACCCGGCCTCGCAGGCACCGAGGAAATGGATTGTGGACCCGACGCTGGCGTGCGGCGGACCCATTGCCGACGTGGGTGTGCATTGCATCGACGCGCTGCGCTTTATTCTGGGCGAGGAGGTTGTGAGTGTCAGTACGGTAGCCCAGAAGGACGAGCTATCCGGAAAGGTAGAGGCGATCGCCTCGCTGCAGCTGGAGATGACTGGCGGGGTGTATGCGAATGTGACAACAAGCGCACGCGGACTCTACCGGACACTGATTGAGGTTACGGGGAGCGAAGGTGTGCTGATTGCCGAGAACGGTATGACGGTAGATCGTCCCGTGCAGCTAATAGTGCGGCGGGCCGGGGAACTGGTGGAGACGGTGACGGTTGAAAATGGGGATGGATATACGCGCATGCTGGATAGCTTTGCGCTGGCGGTCCGCGGTGAGAGCACCTTTCCAGCGTCTGGTGTCGACGCAATCTCCAACATGCGGGCGCTGGATGCAGCGTATGCGAGCTGGCAGAGTGGGCGGCGTGAGTCCATCTGAGTTTTCCCGCTCTGTTCGCGTCTGGAAGACCTAGCGCAATGCAGCTGCGAGAGCGGTAGTTCCTCCGTGGTGCGAGATGGCTGGATTGGGAGCAGTGGTCGAGGGAAGATATCTTTTGTAGACGCTGATGTGAAAGCAGGACTGTTGAAACTCCTCTTCCACGTCGACTTTGCCCTCCTGCACGAGAGGAAGGAGGTAGCCGCGCAGCCAGGCGATCTCAGTCAGTGAGAGTCCGTGCTTCGCGATGTCGATGGCCTGGCCGGTCAGGTGAGGTGAGGCGGTGTCGCCCTCGGCGGGAGCCGCGTTGCCGTTGATGTGCACGAGGTGCTGCTGGAATTCGACCGTGCGGACAGCGGAGTTGACCTGGAGCGGAGAGTGAAAGTGGGCGTAGTGCGCGCGCGCCAGGGTGGCGAGAAACTGTGCAACCCAGGGGCGGCAGTAACGCCGGTTGGCGGGAAGGCGGTCGTCGATCTGCAGGGCGTTACTGACAGGAAGCGAAACCAGCAGACGTTGGCCGCGCATCTCCAAAATATCCTCGTCGTTCCGGATGCGGTCGAGGCCGTCGCGATCAGCGATCTGATTCTGATGAACGAGAATTTCGCGCGAGCCCTTAAGCGGCGGAGGCACGATGAGGCGGCCGCGCTTGTTGTAGAGAGTAGGCAGGATGACGGGGTTTTCTACGGCCTCTTCCACGCTCGGGAGCTGCGGCCTCGTGGAGTTACGGCGCACGACGCCAACCACGGGAACAGGTTTCGATACCGACGCCGGTTTGCGCGATGAAGAAGGAAGCGGCGTTTCATCGAGTTCTTCGGGGCGCGATGTTCCATGGATCGCCACCGGGGCGTCCGGCGGACCGGGATTCCGGGCGGGAGTCTCCGCGGCTTTGATGAAGTCGTCTGAGGTTGCTTTTTCAGCAGACGGCGCCGCGGCGATCAACCCGGGCCGGGATGCGGTTGTAGAAGTGGTTGAGACGGCGACGTGGCGCGTGTGGCGATGCGGGGATGTGTGTTGCGTGTGGGTGTGGCTGGTTGTCGCAGCGGTGTGTCTGCGGAGAATGTGCGTCGGCTCGGTGGTGTGCTTCCGGTGAGTTGTGGC
>DATMPD010000056.1:0-5637 GCA_035567955.1 Edaphobacter sp. | reverse complement strand
ACCCTCGAAGTCGTAAAAGAAGACCCGCAATTAGCCGGAAATCTGAGCGCCGCAGCCCACCTCATCCATGGCTCCAGCGAAGGCCGCTTCACCATTCGCTACTGCCCGGGCCATCTGACCCGCGAAGAGATAGAGAGTGTTCATTTCAAATACGGCAACCTGGCAGAAATGACAGCGAGGTACAACCCCGAAACCCTGAAAGACGGATGGAACGCAGTAGACGGAGAAGAAATCTTTTACATCTCCAACCCCGGCCTGGGACTTTGGGCCTACAAAGATCGCTTCCAAGACTAACCTAATTTGCCGTGTAGAGGGCAGAGTAGGTATGCTAGGACGGTTGCTAATTGGTTAGACCAATAGCCTAGTGAAGGGTGTTGTAATGAGTGAAGAGTTGAAGCTGCCAAAATTTTCGGTGGGTGTGGGTGATCGATTTGGACGTCAGGCCAAGGCGCAGCTTGCAGCGTGCGTGCTGGCTGCCAAAGCCGGGGTTGAGGTGGTGCCGGTATGGAACAAGTCCAACCGGGAGCATATGATTATCGGCTCGGAGCCGAGTCAAACGAGGCTTGAGGCTGATGCAGCGGTGAAGGAATTTGGGTGGACCAAGCCGTACTTTCTTGATGCGGATCATATTAACCTCAAGACGGTTGCAAGGTTTTTGGACCCGTGCGATTTCTTTACGCTCGATGTGGCAGATCTGATTGGGCGGCCGACGAATGTTGGAGAGGTTGCAGCGTTTGTGAAGCGACACCCGGAACTGATCGGGACAGTAAAGATTCCGCGTGTTGCGGAACCGTTTAGGACGGATGTTGCGTTTGTCACGGGCGTGGCGAATAAGTTCCTGGCGGCGGTGCAGCATGCGGGAATGATCTACCGCTTTCTGGTCGAGAACAAAGGCGTGGGCCGGTTTGTGGCAGAGGTATCGATGGACGAGACAGATTTGCCCCAGACTCCGGTGGAATTGCTGATTATTCTGGCGGCGATCGCGGATGAGAAGATTCCGATTCAGACGATTGCACCGAAGTTTACCGGCCGCTTTAACAAGGGTGTGGATTACGTGGGCGACGTAGCTCAATTCACCAAGGAGTTCAACGAAGATCTCGCAGCGATCGCTTTTGCAGTCAAGACGTATGGGCTGCCGGAGAATTTGAAGTTGAGTGTGCATTCGGGCTCGGATAAGTTTTCAATTTATAAGGCGATTCATGATGCGATGAAGACGTTCGACGCCGGTGTGCATATGAAGACGGCAGGGACGACTTGGCTGGAGGAGCTGATTGGCCTGGCCGAGGCCGGGGGATCGGGACTGGAGATTGCGAAAGAAGTTTATGCGGAGGCCTATGCGCATAGTGAGGAACTGTGTGCGCCCTATGCGACAGTGATCGATATTAACCCGACGGAGCTGCCGAAGCCGGAGGACGTGAATGGCTGGACCAGCACGCAGTACACCTCTGCGCTGCGGCATGAGCAGAGCAACAAGGCCTATAATCCAAACTTTCGCCAGCTGCTGCATGTGGGGTTCAAGGTGGCTGCCAAGATGGGCGATCGGTACCTGAAGGCGCTGGAGGCGAATGAAGAGGTTGTGGCGCGCAATGTAACTACGAACCTTTTCGAGCGACACATCAAGCCGGTATTTCTGGGGACCTAGGAGCGGATTGTTCTATCCATGTGCAACCGTAGTACTGTAAGCAAACTCGCTGCTCAGGCATCGAGAATTTAGGAGGATTACGTCGTGAGTCTTGGCTTCAAAATTCCTGAGCAGGGGTCGCTCGATCTGCTTTCTCTCGGTGCGATGGTGCATCGTCTCGATCCGGGTATCATTCCGTTCCGCAAGGCTACGCAGTTCTCCGTTCATGTGAGCGGTGGCGAGTTCAATGTCGCAGCGAATCTGGCCGATGCTTTTGGTCAGCGCACCGGAATCGCGACGGCGATGGTGTCGTATCCGATTGGCGATCTGATTGCCGAGAGGGTGCGTGGGATGGGTGTGCGTCCTTTCTATAAGCGATTCGAGCATGATGGAACGCGCGGACCGAATATTGCGACGGTGTACAGCGATCAGGGCCTTGGGGTGCGTGCTCCGGTTGTGTTCTACAACCGCAGCAACGAAGCTGCTGCGTTGCTGAAGCCGGGTGATTTCGATTGGAAGGCGATCTTCGCTGAAGGGGTGCGGTGGTTTCACAGCGGCGGCATCTTCGCGTCGCTCTCGGAGACTACGGCGGAGCTGGTGATTGAGGCGATGAAGGCCGCACGGGCTGCGGGAGTGATCTGCTCGTTCGACCTGAACTACCGGGAGAAGCTGTGGAAGACGGTGGGCGGAATGGCGCGGGCGCATAAGGTGCTCGGGGCGATTGTGGATAACGTTGACGTGCTGGTGGGTAACGAGGAGGATCTGCAGAAGGGCCTTGGGTTCGCGGGTCCGGAGGTCGCTGCGAGCTCCAAGCTGGATACCGGTGCGTTCCTGTCGATGATTGAGCATGTGATTGCCCGTCATCCAAGCATCAAGATCGTTGCGACTACGCTGCGTGAGGTGCATTCGACGAACCGTCACAGCTGGAGCGCGGTGGCCTGGGTGAATGGCAAGGCGGTTTATGCGCCGACGACAGAGTTGCACGTGCATGATCGGGTTGGCGGAGGCGATGGCTTTGCGTCCGGGTTTATCTACGGCCTTCTCAACGGCGAGCCTCCAGAAGAGGCGATCAAACTGGGTTGGGCTCATGGGGCGTTGATGACGACGTTCCCCGGCGATACGACCATGGCGACTGTCGATCAGGTCAAGGCGTTCGCCAGCGGAGGATCGGCGCGAATCCAGCGTTAGCGCAGGCGGGAGCGCGCTGGTCGATGGGTCAGCGCGCTTTTCAGCCTGGGTTGCGAGGTTCAGGAGCGGGAATGATCGTGGTTGTGATGGGCGTGAGCGGATCCGGAAAGACCACGATCGGCAGACTTCTTGCTGAGCGAATGGGCTGGGTCTTTGCGGACGCCGACGATTATTTTTCTCCGGCATCCAAGCAGAAGATGGCGGAGGGACATCCTCTGACCGATGAGGACCGGGCTCCATGGCTTCAGACATTGAACGCACTACTGAGGAGATGGGACGAGGAAGGAACGAATGGGGTGCTTGCCTGTTCTGCTTTGAAGGCGAAGTACCACGAGATCCTGGAGGCGGGCATACCTCTGACGCATATCCAATTTATATTTCTTGATGGGCCGAAAGAGTTGATTGCGAAGCGGCTGGCACTGCGGAAGCACGAGTATATGAATCCGATGCTTCTGGACAGCCAGTTAGCGACTCTGGAGCGGCCGACGGATGCATTTCGGATTGTGAACGATCGTCCTCCGGAGGAGATTGTGGAGTACCTGCTGGAGCATGTTTTGTCAGTGCAGGATGTGGGGACACGGCAGATTTCGAAGTAAGAGAGAGGATTTTCGATGGGGCATCCGTTGTTTGATCTGAGCGGTAAATCGGCGGTGGTGGTGGGCGGTACCTCGGGTATCGGGTTGGCGATGGCGGTTGGATTGGCCGAGGCGGGCGCCGACGTGGTCGCGAGCTCGCGGCGGGCGGAGCAGGTGGATGAGGCGGCGAAGGCGATCGAGGCTACGGGCCGGCGGGCACTGCGATTGACCTCGGATGTGGCGGATCGCTCGACCCTGCAGGGGCTGCTGGATGGGACGGTGAAGGAGTTCGGCAAGGTCGATATCCTGATCAACTGCGCGGGCAAGATCAAGCGGGAGCCGACGCTGACCGTCTCCGAGGAGACGTGGGACGGCATTATGGATACGAATGTGACCGGGACGCTGCGGGCGTGCCAGATCTTCGGCAAGCATATGCTGGATCGCGGGTATGGGCGGATTATCAATATTGCATCGCTGAATACGTTTGTGAGTTTGAAGGAAGTGACGGCGTATGCGGCGAGCAAGGCTGCAGTTGGGGCGCTGACGAAGTCGCTGGCGGTGGAGTGGAGCTCGCACGGTGTGACGGTGAATGCGATTGCGCCGGGGGTGTTTCGGACGGCGCTGAACCAGAAGCTGCTGGATGAGAGCGACCGCGGCAAGGAGCTGCTGATGCGGACTCCAATGGGGCGGTTTGGAAAGACGGCGGAGCTGGTTGGATCGGCGATCTTCCTGGCTAGCGATGCTTCGGCTTTTGTCACGGGCGAGATCCTGGTGGTTGATGGCGGATTCCTGGCGAGTGGGGTAAACCAGTAACGTATGCCGTCTTGCCAGGGGGGCACCCCCCTCCCTATTGCCCGCGCGTAAATATCCTGTCATCAGCAGGTTACGGCCTACGGCTCTCTGTAAAAAATTCATAACAAAGGGTTTACGTCCAAATACTTGCAAACAAATGAGTTAGCCCCGGAGGGGTGTCTAGATCCCCACGGGGCTACCTTTCATTTTGAGGCTATATATTCATTATACCGGGTTGAGGCTAACTAAATTTCATTTGGATGTTATTGATTGGTCATGGGTTAGATGGTTTGAGGGCTTGACATGTGATTTTTGGGCGGAAAACGCAGAAAGAAAATTAACTGCGACGCAAAGGCAATAGAATCAGCGCCCTCTCGCTCGCCGGCCGAGAGGCTCTGCCCCGAGTTGCTCGAGGATGCGGCCGATTCGGGCTAACCAGCCCAATGGCTATCTTCTCGGCTCATACCGCATCGCCACCGCCCCCGAGCCGAATTCCAGCCGGCTCACGAGCCTTAAGTCGATGGGCTTCGATAGCCCCGCGAACAACGTCGGCCCGTGGCCCGCTAGCCTGGGGTGCACCACGAACTCGTACTCATCAATCAATCCCAACTCCGCCAGCGCCAGCGGGAGCTTGACGCCTCCCACAAACAGTCCCTTACCCGGCTCTCGCTTGAGCTGCTGAACGGCGTTCGCTAGATCCCCGGGCACGAGCTCCGCGTTCCAATCGACCCGGTGCAGGGTGCTCGACACGACGTACTTCTTTTTCGCGTCGATCGTCCGGGCGAAGGGTTCCATCCAATCAGGCCTCGCTCCCGTCCGAGCCGGCAGCCGCCACGCTGCCTCCATCATCTCGTACGTCACACGGCCAAAGAGGAGGGCATCGGCCTGCTCAAGGTTCTCGACTGCGTTACGAAACAGGTCTTCGTCCACCATCCCAGCACGATGATCGCAGCACCCGTCCAACGTGACGTTAATGGAATACCGAAGGGGTCGCATTACGGAAGAGTACTGCCGATGGGGTAGACCAGCAAGATTGGCTCGCTTCAGAGCTGGGAGCCACTTACGTAATGCATGACCATGACAATTTGAAAGCGGCTAGCGGCATGTCGCAGAGACAACGTTACTGAGCGAAAGCTTGCGGGCAGGTCCCTTCACGCTGGTAAAGATTCCGCGAGCAATTACGTCGCGCTCGACCTTGGAAAACCAGATCTCGACTTACTCTGCGACATGCCACTAGTTCACCTTAAATACCTGGAGGCCGGCCTCTTTTGCCTGTTCTCCTTTGGTGTGAACCACGAAGAACCGGCCGATGGACGGCACATAGATGGATGTCTTTCCTCCCAAGGTATCGACATGCTGGACGACGCGATAGTGATCGGGTGAATCCTGGGCGACGACGTCCACACCATCCGCGCTGGAGATATAGATTCGATGATGAGCGGAGTCATAGGTCATATCGTC
>DATMPD010000055.1:0-5162 GCA_035567955.1 Edaphobacter sp. | reverse complement strand
ATTCACCGCGGTCGTGCTCGAGTTCCTCGGTCCATCCGGCAGAAGCGGCTGCGGCCGCTACTCCATCATCAACTCGCTCGGCAACGTACCCGTCGTCTACATGACTGCGCTTGACGGCAGAGGCGGCAAACTCTGGGGCGCACGAGGCCTCGCCGGAACCGATGCCATCGTAGGAGCCATCGGCGCCGCCATCCTCCTCACCTACTTCCTCACCCGCAAGCGCTCCGCAGCCCCACTCCCCGCCGTCGCAAGTTCAAAGTGAACCTATCCAGGTGCTATCGGTATGAGACGTCTTTGCCGTTGCAGGTTCCTGCTGTCATCCTGAACGCAGTGAAGGACCCCGAAGAGTCCGACTCACCCCGACCGCTCAGAGCTTTCAACCCATACCTCTCAGGCCTTTGCCGTTTCCTCGGAACGAAACGGAGGCCCCATCGCCGGCTACTCCGGAGGACCCACCGTCACCACAAAATAAGTCACCGGCTTATCGCTCGTATTCGCGATGTAGTGTTTATCTCCAGCGCAGCAGATCCCCACATCACCCGCTACCATGGTCCGCGCCACGCCATTGGTCGTCAGCTCTGCTGTCCCCTCGCGCACCAGCCAGATCTCGCTATGCAGATGCGTCCCTACCGCCTCATGCTCCGCCCCTGGATCGATCGTCGACTCATGCATCTCCAGGCGAATGTTTCCCGCCTTCAACATACCCTTCAGATAGCTGCTGGAAGAATGCCCAGCCATCGATCCCGCCTTCGCGGGCGTCGGCTTATACACGCCCGACTCAATCACAGGCAGGCCGGCACTCTGGGCCTCCACACTCTCCGGTACCAAGGCCGAGCCCGCCAACAGAGCCGGCAGCAAAGCTGCAAATTCACGACGATCCATAACGAAAAAATCCTCCACCAAAACAATACGCCCCGGCCATCAGCCGGGGCGCAAGTTTCTTCGAAGGGAAGGGAGATTACACCGCAGTCAGTGCCATCCCCGCCATCTTCTCTTCGCCGTCCGCGGAGATCGGCCGGTAAAACAGCGAATTATTTTCCATGTACACCTCAAGGAACGCCGGCCGTTCCACAATGCCGCCGGCGATCAACGCCTCCGACAGAGGATCCTCGACAAACCGCTGCAGCGCCCGACGCAGAGGCCGCGCCCCGTAGGTCCGATCCGAAGCCGTCTTCTCGATGATCCACTTCTTCGCATCATCGGTCACCGAAATCGTAATCGCCTTATGCACCAGGTTAGCGTTCAACTGCTGCACCAGCAGCTCGAGAATCTGCATCAGGTCGGTATCCGAGAGCGACGTAAAGATGATGATCTCGTCCAGGCGGTTCAGGAACTCCGGATTGAACGTCCGTTTCACCTCGCCGCGAACCAGCTCCTCCATCTTGTCCATCACCATGTCTTCCTTCTCACTCTGGAAGCCAAGCCCCTGCCGCTTCTGCAGATGCTTCGCTCCAATGTTCGAAGTCATGATGATGATCGTGTTCTTGTAGTCGACCGTGTTGCCCAGCCCATCCGTCAGCTGCCCATCTTCAAACACCTGCAGCAGCAGATTGAACACATCCGGATGCGCCTTCTCGATCTCATCGAGCAGCACCACGCAGTACGGATTGCGCTTCACCCGTTCGGTAAGCTGACCGCCCTCTTCATACCCGACATATCCCGGAGGCGAACCAATCAGTTTCGAAACCGAATGCTTCTCCATGAACTCCGACATATCGAAACGAATGAGCGCCTTCTCCGAACCAAACAGGAACTGCGCCAGCGTACGCGCCATCTCCGTCTTACCCACGCCGGTAGGCCCAAGGAACAGGAAGCTCCCAATCGGCCGCGCCGGATTCTTGAGACCCGCACGAGACCGCCGAATCGCCCGCGCCAGCGCCGAGATCGCCTTATCCTGCGAGATCACGCGCTTGTGCAGCTCTTCCTCCACCCGCAGCAACCGCTGCGTCTCCTCTTCCTTCAGCGAAGTAATTGGAACGCCGGTCCAGCGGCTGACCACATCCTCGATATCCCCGCGCGTCACAATGCCCGCCGAAGAATCATCCAGGTGGTACTTGTCCCGCAGCGCCCGCAGGTTCTCCCGCTCCTTGCGCTCCTCGTCCGAGTAGAACCGTGCTTTCTCGAACTCATGATTCGCAATCGCGTTCTCCATGCGGTGCACGATGAACTTGATCCGCTTCTGCACCTCGGTCAGCTCTTCCGGCATCGAGGTCTGCCGCAGCTTCACACGCGCACCAGCCTCGTCGATCAGATCGATCGCCTTATCCGGCAGGAAGCGATCCGGAATATAACGGCTCGAGTGCGACACGGAGAAAGTGATCGCATCATCCGTGTAGGAGACCGCGTGAAACTTCTCGTACTTCTCCTTGATCCCCATGATGATCTTGATCGCGTCTTCCTCATTCGGTGGAGGAACCTTCACCGCCTGGAATCTGCGCTCAAGCGAGCGGTCCTTCTCAATCGACTTCCGATACTCTGCAGGAGTCGTCGCGCCAATGCACTGAATCTCGCCGCGGCTCAACGCCGGCTTCAAAATATTCGCCGCATCAAGCGAACCCTCCGCCGACCCAGCGCCAACCAGCGTATGCAGCTCATCGATGAACACGATGGAGTTCTGATTCTCCATCAACTCCTTCATGATCGTCTTCAGCCGCTCTTCAAACTGCCCGCGATACTTCGTGCCAGCAACGATCAGCGAAAGATCGAGCGCCAGCACACGCTTGTCAGCCAGGAAACTCGGCACCTCACCGTCAGCAATCTTCTGCGCCAGCCCCTCCACAATCGCCGTCTTACCCACGCCCGGCTCACCGATCAGCACAGGATTGTTCTTCGTCCGGCGGCACAGAATCTGGATCACCCGATCCACCTCCGCATCGCGCCCAACCAACGGATCCAGCTGCTGGTCCATTGCAGATTGGGTGAGGTCGCGCGAAAACTCCGCCAGCATACTCTGCTCCCCGCGCTGCCCCTTGCTGCTCTGCGACGAAGGCGCCTTCTCCTGTGTCGTCCGCTGCAACTCCTCACGAATCGCCGGCAGCCGCAACCCACGCTCCTGCAGAATCTCCGCTGCAAAGCACTTCTCCTCGCGCAGCAGACCCAGAAGCAGATGTTCCGTCCCAATATGTTTATGCGAGAGCCGTTCGGCTTCCTCAGCCGCATACGCGAGCACCCGCTTGCACTCATTCGACAGCGGCAGATCGACCGAAGTCGACACCTTCTCCCGAATCGTCGTATGCCCCTCAATCTGCTTGCGTATCGACTCCACCGAGGCGTGCGACCGCAAAAAGCGATTCGTCAGCGCCTTGTCCTCCCGCAGCAAACCGAGCAGCAGATGCTCAGTCTCGATATAAGGCGACCCAAACTGACTAGCTTCGTACCGGGCAAAGAAAATTACCCGACGCGCCTTCTCCGTATAGCGTTCGAACATGGTATCCCCTTCAAGCTGGCCACTCTCCGGCCCGAAGGCCGCATAGCGCCATTGGTCCCAACAACCGTCCCCGTGTATCTCCACTTTCAGGGACTAACCAGGCAACTTCAACCTACAAAGCACCCATTCCACTCCTACAGTGTAGTCGCGCATCCCAAATATTCGAAATCCCTCAAAAGTTATGCCTAACTTAGCACCCTTCGTAACACTCTTTTAGATGCACGTTGTGCAAAACCCGCACCAAACTAGGTGCACGCTCTTCTCTCCGTGCCGTTTCGACCACCGGTCTCCCAGATCAGAAGAGGGATGAAAAGAGTGAGACGACTAACCAACGCATGTCAATCGATAACTCCAAATATCACAAAACAATATCCTTAAAATCCAGGCCCCCGCTCAATCCGTAGTCGATTTCGCTCTCGCATCCTCAAGCCTTCCCTCCCGCAGCCGCAAAACCCGGTCACACCGCCGGGCAAACTCCAGATTGTGAGTCACCAGCACACTCGTCAGCCCGTGCGCCTCATGCAGCCGTTGGATCAACTCAAACACCGCTTCCGCCGTCTTCCCATCCAGATCTCCCGTAGGTTCATCTGCCAGCAGAATCTTTGGGTCGGTCACCAGCGCGCGCGCCACGCTCACCCGCTGCTGCTCCCCTCCACTCAACTCTCCCGACCGGTGCGAAATCCGATCCGCCAGCCCCACCTCGCCCAGCCAGAACCCCGCCTTCTCCACCGCCGCCGCTCGCTTCATTCCCCGCGCCAGCAGCGGCATGGCGACATTCTCCACCGCGGAGAACTCCGGCAGCAAGTAGTGGAACTGCCACACATAGCCCACATCCCGGTTACGAAACTCCGCCGCCTGCCTCCGCGTAAACGAACTCAGCCTGGTCTCCCCGCACCAAACCTCTCCCGCCGTCGGCGTGTCCAGGGCCGCCAGCAGATGCAGCAGGGAACTCTTCCCCGCGCCGCTCTCCCCCACAATCGCAACCATCTCCCCCGCATGCACCTTCAAATCCAGCCCGCGAAACAGCTCCAACGCCGCCCGCCCCGCCCCGCCCCCCTCCGAGACCGCCGCATAAATCTTCGTTAACCCCACCGCCCGCATCACCACCGTCCGCTCCCGCACCACCGGCAGCGGCTGCAACGAGCCCTCATTCTCAAACCGCAAATCCCCCTTGTTCGGATCGATCAAGATTTCACCCCGCCCGCATGTTCCGAGTGCCTCCCCAGCGCAATCGAAATCCGGTTCCATACATTGATCGTCGAAATTAACAGCGTCAGGTTCACCGTTTCCACATCGCTGAACTGCGCTCGCACCTCCTCATACACCGCATCCGCCGCATGTCCCTCCTGAATATTCGTCACTGCCTCCGCCCACGCGAGCGCCGCCCGCTCCCGCTTTGTATAAAGCTGCGAACTCCTCCACTCCGCCACCGAAGCGATCCGCTCCTCCGTCTCATTCAGCTTGGTCATCTCTGCCGTATGAAACCGCACGCAGAACTCACACCCATTCACCTGCGAAACCCGCAACCGGATCAACTCCCGTAACGAAGCCTCGATCCCGGCCCCATTGTTCAGGTAATGCTCCAACTCCCGCAGCTTCGCCAAACCCTCCGGCGCCAGCAACCCATACTTCAATCTCGGTTCACTCATATCGCAAAGCCTCCGCCGGCAAAACCTTCGCCGCACTTCCACTCGGATAAAGCGTAGCAACCAAACTAACTCCGAGCGAAACCGCC
>DATMPD010000054.1:0-4490 GCA_035567955.1 Edaphobacter sp. | reverse complement strand
TCTCTCCAAACTGCTATACTGGATATATAGATCAAGAAAAGCTCCGGCCTCGGCTGGAGCTTTTCGCGGTTAAAAACAGTAAGTCATTTGTTGGCAATATTTTGGACGTAACTCCTCTGCCTGCAATATTTTAGCGGCCACCTCGTCCGCTAAATCATTGCAACCATTTGAGTTACGCGCGGGCAATAAGGGGGGTACCCCCTACGAACGTGCGGCACCCGGAGCGGAAGGTAAGCCGGTTGGGTCCTGACCATCCTGCTGTTGTTGCGCCATCTGCTGCTGCCGGGTCGGCGGAGGCGGCTGCTCCGGCAGTCGAGTCGCCTTCTCCACCAGGGTCGACCAGTCCTCAGGCACCGGCAGCTGCTGCTCGAAGGAGGGAGTTCCCAGGCTGGGCGTCACCCGTACCGCCACGGTCAACTCGCTCGCAGCCCGTCCGCGAAAGATGCCATGAGTCGGCGGGACGTCGGCGTAGTCCCGGCCGATCGCCGTTCGAATATGGCGGTCGCCTCCCACTAACCAGTTCGTAGGATCGAACCCCACCCACCCCAGCGGAGGAATCAGCGCCTCCACCCACGCATGCGTCGCCGAACTGATCGACCGGTCCAGATCGCTCTCGCCGTGGAACAGGTAACCGCTCACATACCGGCAGGGGATGCGCAGCCTCGACCGCACCAGCGCAATCATGATGTGAGCAAAATCCTGACAAACCCCGGCCCTGGTGCCAAGCGCGAGATCGATCGGCGAATCCACCTTCGTCGACTTCGGCTTGTAATCAAAATATTCATAAATCTGCTGGTTCAACGTATGCAGCACCATCAAGGGATCGTCTCTGCGGCGCACGTCCAGCTGCGCAGCCAGATCATCGAGCGCCGGCGTCGGAACCGTGAACTCGCTCGGCAGCAGCATCTCCCAGTAATCGCCCCGCTCCACCATCGCATCCACGTCCGCCCACGCATCCGGCGCCAGAAACGCCGGAATCTGCCCGGCCGGCTGCACCTCGACCAGAGATTCGGCAACAATCACCAGTTGTCCATGCATTCCCGGAATATCGAAGTGATGCACATTGTTGGCAAGATGATCTCGATAGCTGAAGACCCTGCACCGCGGGCTCACCGAAAGATGAAACGTCAGACAGCGCTGGTTCTGATCGCTGCGCGGATGCATCCGCGTCTCCATCATGCTCTCGCTGACCTGGTTGCTGTACAGAAACTTCGTCAGATGGCGAATCGAGTAATACATAGTCCGTCCCCTTGCGTCTAATCCCGTCTCTTACCCCGCCAATGCCGCCTGAATGGAATAGTCAACGTACAGCTCATAGATCGTCTCGTGAATGGCCCGACACTGCGCCTGAATGCCTCGCAGATACGCCACCACATCCTGGCTCAGAATCTCCTCTACACTGCTGTAACTCAGCGAAGCCCGCAGCTTCCCGCTGAGCCGCTGCAATCCCTCGGCGCGACTCTTGCCGCTGTCTCCTTGTATCTTCTCGAGCGCACACTGCACGCTATCGATCGAGAACCGCACGGAATGGGGAAACTCCTCATCCAGCAGAAGGAACTCGAAGATCCGGTCCGGCGTCAGGTCGGCCGTATACACCTTGCAGTACGCCTCAAATGCTGTCGCCGAGCGCAATAGCCCCATCCAATCCAGATACTCATTCCCTTCGCCCATCCGTTCCGGATGCTCCCACAGATCGGCGTGGTAGGCCTCCAGCAGCAACGCGGTAGCCGACGCGCGTTCGATGTATCGCCCGACCTGGATGAACTGCCACCCTTCGCCATGGTTCATCGTCGAGTCGGTAACGCCCTGGAACTGATGCACCGCCTCCATCACCGACTGGAGGAATTCGCTTGGTCGCGCCATCCCAGCCGCCTGCGCCTCTGCCTGCCTGTCGATCTGGAGCTCCGGCCCTGTCACCTGCAGATACAGGCTGTTCAGCCGGTGCCACTGCTCCGTCGAAATCTGTTCTCTCACATGCCGCGAATTCTCCCGCGCCGCGATGATGCAAGAGACAATCGAAGCCTTGTTGGTTGTATCGAAGGTCAATGCCTGCGTCAGCGCATATGGCTCGCCGGTCCACTTGATGTCCTTCGGCCTGCCCAGCGCCTGCAGCACCCGTTGCCAGCGACGCTCCGCACTCGCCGCGCTCTCATCCAACATCAGGTTCAGGTTCACATCAAGCAGCCGCGTCGTATGCTCGGCGCGTTCGAGATACCGGCTCATCCAGTACAAACTATCGGCAACGCGTGAAAGCATCGGCATCTCCTTTACTGGCTCAGCACCCAGGTGTCTTTACTGCCGCCACCCTGCGATGAATTCACCACCAGCGACCCGCGGTTCAGCGCCACACGCGTCAGCCCACCCGGCACAATCGTCACCTTGTCGCCAAAAAGAACATACGGCCGCAGATCCACATGCCGCGGTTCCAGCTCGTCGCCGATTAGGCACGGCGCGCGAGAAAACGAGATCGTCGGCTGCGCAATATAGTTCCGCGGGTCAGCCTCGATTTTGCGTGCAAACTCCTCCCGTTGCGCCTTAGTTGACTGCGGCCCGATCAACATCCCATAGCCGCCGCTCTCTCCCACCGCCTTGACCACCAGCTTGTCGAGATTCTCAAGAACGTGCTGGCGTTCCTTCGGACGTGTCGGCAGATATGTCTCCACATTCTTCAGCACCGGCTCCTCTGTCAGGTAGTACTTGATGATGTCTGGAACATACGCATACAGCGCTTTATCATCAGCCACGCCAGTGCCAAATGCATTCGCCAGCGTCACATTTCCGGCGCGATAGGCATTGAACAAGCCCGCTACACCGAGGATCGAATCTCCACGAAACGCCAGTGGATCGATGAAGTCGTCATCCACGCGCCGGTAAATTACATCGACGCGCCGCAGGCCATTGGTCGTCCGCATGTAGACGACGTTGTCGTGCGTCACCAGATCGCGACCCTCGACCAGTTCGATCCCCATTTGCCGGGCGAGATAGGCGTGCTCGAAGTAAGCGGAGTTGAAGACTCCCGGCGAAAGCAGCACAATGTTCGGCTCCGGACGCCCTTCAGGCGCGAGCGACCGCAGCGTCCCCAGCAGCAGTTGCGTGTACTGCTCGATTGGCCGTACGTTGTAGGTGCGAAACAGCTCCGGAAAGATCCGTTTCATCACCCTGCGGTTTGTCAGCATATAACTCACGCCGCTCGGCACGCGGAGATTGTCTTCCAGTACAACGAACTCGCCATTCTCCAGCCGGATCAGATCTGTCCCGCAGATCGCGATGTAGACGTTGCGTGGAACCTGCAATCCAGCCATCTGCCTGCGATAGTGCTTGCAGCTATAGACCATCTCTCTCGGAACGATTCCATCCTCAAGAATCCGTCCTTCGTTATAGATGTCCTTCAGGAAAAGATTCAGCGCGGTAATGCGCTGTGTCAGGCCAAGCTCTACAGTTGCCCATTCCGCAGCGGTGATGATGCGTGGAACCAGGTCGTAAGGAAAGATCTTCTCCGTGCCCTCCTCGCGCCCGTAGACGGTGAAGGTGATGCCCTGATTCAGGAAGCTGAGATCGGCTGCCTGCTTCCGCCGTTGCAACTCTTCCACGGGCAGGGAAGTGAAGTGCTCCAGCAGCGGCTCGCAGTGACGATGCAGATCGCCTGGACCCGAAAACATCTCGTCGTAGGCATGGTCCAGCAGATAGTTTTTCAGTGCCGCATGCTCGAACTGGGAGGACTGGGTTGGCAGCATTGGGAGCCTTGAGTATAGCGGCACAACCAAGCGCCACCAAACCCATTTCGCCCTTCATCATGTCGTCGCACCATTTTTCAACGCGTTACAGCCGCATTAACCGTATCTTCTTCTATTCCCGTCCACTTCGCCAGCCAGCGCGACCTTAACTAGGCTAAACTAGAAGAGACGCGCACTTTCCCCAAAAGACCGCACCTAAGCGCACAGACAGGACATTCAACGCAGTGAGCAACTCAACCGCAGTCGCAGTTAAGCCCATCTTCAACATCGCCATCATCGCGCACGTCGATCATGGCAAGACCACCCTCGTCGACGCCATGCTGCGCCAGAGCGGCACCTTCCGCTCCAACGAGGCTGTCGTCGAACGGGTCATGGACTCGAATGACCTTGAAAAAGAACGCGGCATCACGATTCTTGCGAAGAACACCGCTCTTTACTATCACGACAACAAGATCAACATCGTCGATACCCCGGGCCACGCCGACTTCGGCGGCGAAGTGGAGCGCGCTCTCAAGATGGTCGACGGTGTCGTCCTCCTCGTCGACGCCTCTGAAGGTCCTCTGCCCCAGACCCGGTACGTTCTCTCGAAGGCTCTTGAAGCCGGGTTGACCCCGATGGTCGTGATCAACAAGATCGACCGCCCCGATGCGCGTCCGCAAGAAGTCCTCAACGAAGTCTATGACCTCTTCATCGACCTCGATGCCGACGAGTCCGTGCTCGACTTTCCTGTGCTCTATACCAACGGCAAGCTCGGTA
>DATMPD010000053.1:0-4615 GCA_035567955.1 Edaphobacter sp. | reverse complement strand
GGGGTTTCGCCTGCGGACGCGTGCTGGGCGGAGACTTCGCGAGGGCCGGATGGAGGAGGAGCTTGCGTCCTATGCGCGGCTGGATTTGCGCCTGCCGGCGGAGGGGGGAGGGATCGAACTGGCAGGACGGGTGAGCCGATTGATTTCGGAAAAGAGCGTGTTTCGCCGGGCGGCCATGCTGGTCCGGGATGCGGAGGGGAAGCTGGTTGTGGCGGCCAGTGTGGGGATGGACGACTCGGCGGTGCAGGCGCTGAATGGGTGGGGCGAGGGTGTTGTGGCTGCGGAGCGTGGTGGCGGCTGCGGTGTTCGGCGAGGGGATGGCGGGCTGGGAGTGCGCGTGGGAGGCAAGAGTTTTGCGGTGGTCCTGGGGAAGGGGCTGGGGACGATGGATTATAGCGGGGCGATTGTGACTCCGCTGTGGACGGCGGGTGGGCGGATGCTGGGGGCGGTGGCGGTTGGCGCCGATGGCGTGATGGGCGTGCGGCGAAGTGCGCTGGCGAAGGCGCTGGTTCCGATGGAGGCACTGGCGTTCAAGGTGGAGCGGGGGATGGAGAACGCGGCGCTGACGGAGAGATTGCTGCGCGCGGAGAAGCTGGTGGGACTGGGGTTGATGGCTGGAGGCATGGTGCATGCGCTGAACAATCCGCTGACGGCGGTGCTTGGATTTGCGGAGCTGATTGCGGCTACGACGGGTGAGGGACGGGTGAAGGAGGATGCGGGGATCATTGTGCGGGAGGCGCTGCGAATGCGGGAGACCGTGGAGACGCTGCGGGAGTTCTGGCGGCCTGCGGGGCGGAGCGAGGAGTTGGTGAATATGACGGAGTTGGTGCGGGAGCTGGCCGCGGCGTGTGCTGGAAAGCTTGAAAACAGGGGAGTTCGATTGATCGTGCAGGCTGGGGAGGAAGGTGGGGCGGCGGTGCGGGGCAACAGGGATAGGCTGCGGCAGATGCTGGAGCATCTGCTGAACCATGCAGCGCAGTCGCTGGCTGGCGGGGGCGGTGCAAGGGTTGGAGAGGAGGGGGTGATTCGGGTGTCGGTGAGTGTTTCGCGGAGAGTGTCGGCTGTGTCGGATAGCGGGGATGGGGAGTGGGTGCATTTGGTGGTGAGTGATACGGGGCCCGGATTTGCGCAGCCGGTGCGGGTGTTTGAGCCCTCTGATTCGATGGGTTTGGAGATGGGGTTGGGGTTGAGTGTCTGCTATGGGATTGTGCGTGAGCATGGCGGGGAGATCAGCGCGTTTAACCTGCATCCGCATGGGGCGGCGGTGTCGGTGGAGCTGCCGGTTGATGCTGCAATTAAAAAATCTGGGGTGGCGGGAGCGGGGGTTTATAGCGCAAGTGTTTGAGGATAGGGCGAATTGCTTGTGGTTTTTGGCTGGTAGAACGTGGTGGGTTGATGGTAAATCGTGGTGTTTTGTGTGGTTCTTGCGTGGTGATTTTTCTTGTCGAAAAACATGCCAACTTTTGAAGATTTATTTTTATCGAACGGAGCGAGGCGACCAGGGCGTGAGGGTGCTGAAAGGTCCGTTGCTGAGCGGAAGGATTTCCTGGCTCACTGGAAGCACGACGCCGGTGACAGCCGTTGTGGCGCGGAAGGCCGAGGCTAAAGGCCCTGGGGTGGCAGGCGCTGCTTTCTACAGGCGTTCCTCTTGTGCGGCCTCCCAAACTAAGACTTTCGTCAGCCTCTTAATCCCGATGGTCACCGAGAGTCACCGATGTCATCGATTTTTTCATTGCGAGAGTTAGACTGGCGCCATGAGGAATCGATTGGTTTGCATGGGTCTGCTGGCTGTGGCGTGCGCCGGTGCGTGGGCCGGAGTGTCCGCGCAGGGGGTGAGGGAATCGGCGGGAAAGCGGCCGATGACCTTTGCGGATCTGCAGCGGATCAAGCGGGTGAGTGATCCGCAGATCTCTCCGTCGGGCAAGTGGGTGATGTTTTCGGTGACGGAGGTGGATCTGGGGAAGAACGTGAAGGTGAATCATCTCTGGGTGGTGCCGATGGGGGGCGCTGCTGGAAATGCGGGACGGGGCGGCAAGGAGCGGCAGGTGACCTTCTGGAAGGAGGGGGAACGGGGAGGCCGGTTTTCGCCTGATGGGAGACAGGTGCTGTTTGTGTCGGAAGATGGGGGGACGTCGTCGCAGATCTATCTTGCTTCGTGGAATGAGGCGCAGGGAACGCTGGGGACGCCTCGCCGGCTGACGAATGTGAGCACGGAGGCGGACGGGGCGATCTGGTCGCCGGACTCGCAGCGGATTCTGTTTACGTCGCGGGTGTATCCGGAGTGCAGCCAGGGATCTTCGTGGGTGGAGGAGGACAACTGCGATAAGAGAAGGGACGCGGATGCGGCGGCCAATCTGGTTAAGGGGCAGGTCTGGGACCATCTGCTGTACCGGCACTGGAACGAGTATGTAGGGCCGAAGCGGAGCCATGTGCTGGTGGTGCCGGTGGCGGACGGGAATGCGGTGCGGGACCTGACACCGATGCAGGACGTAGGGGACGCAGAGGCGCCGACGTTCTCGCTCGGCGGGCCGATGGGGTATGCGTGGGCTCCGGACTCAAAGGAGATTGCCTTTGTAACCAATGTCGATGTGGTTCCGGCGGCGAGCACGAATAACGATGTGTATACGCTTCGGCTCGACGATCCGGGGGCGAGGCCGACGAGGATTTCTAGCAGCATGGGGAGCGATGACGGGCCTGTCTATTCGCCGAACGGGAAGTATCTCGCTTTCCGGTCGCAGGCGCGGGCGGGGTATGAGAGCGACCGGTTTCGTTTGATGCTGTACGACCGTGAGAAGCAGGAGGCCAGAGAGCTGCTGCCGAAGTTTGACCGATGGGTGGATGAGTTTGTGTGGGGTCCGGATTCGAGGGCGGTCTATCTTGCGAGCGGCGATGCCGGGCGAACTGCAATTCTCCGCTTCCAGTTTGAGGGCGAGCCGGAAAATCCGTTCAAACCGATCACTTCGGATGGGGAGTTCTCCGATCTTCAACTCAGCTTTGACGGAAATAATCTGGTTGCGACGCGAATGAGTGTGGATCAACCGGCCGAGATCAACGCGATTGCCCCGGGTTTGACCGAAGAGCCGGCTGCAGAGACGGTTTCGCCGGAGGAGGCGAAGCGAGCCGCCGACCTTGCGAAGTTTTCGATTCTCGGAACGCTGGAGGTGGGGGGATCGAGCCCGCGACGGCAGCTCACGCATCTGAACGATGGGTTGCTCAGCACGCTGGATTTGCCGGCACAGGAGGCGTTCCGCTTTGCCGGCGCAGGTGGGACGCCGGTGGAGGGTTTCCTGGTTCGGCCGCCGGGCTTTGATGAGACGAGGAAGTATCCGGTCAAATTTTTGATCCATGGAGGGCCGCAGGGGGCGTGGGGCGATGCCTGGAGTTACCGGTGGAATCCGGAGTTGATGGCAGCGAGCGGGTATGTGGTGGTGATGGTGAATCCGCGCGGATCGACGGGGTATGGGCAGGCGTTTGTCGATGGCGTGAATGGCGACTGGGGCGGGAAGGCGTATGTCGATCTGATGAGGGGGATGGACTCTGCGGAGAAGCAGTATCCGTTTATCGACAAGACGCGGGAGTGTGCGCTGGGGGCCAGTTATGGCGGGTTCATGGCGAACTGGATCCTGACGCATACGAACCGGTTTGCGTGCATTGTGACGCATGATGGGATGTTCAATCCGCAGAGTGCGTACGGGGATACAGAAGAGCTTTGGTTCAACGAGTGGGAGTTCCGGACGTCTGCGACGACTCCAGCCGGTAAAGGACATGCGGCGAAGCAGACGGTGGATGCTGCGCCGGCGCAGCCGTGGAATAACTTCGACAAGCCTGCGGCGCTGGATCCGTTCCGCAGGTGGTCGCCGATGCTGTCGATCCGGAGTGCGAAGACGCCGACGCTGGTGATTCATTCGCAGAGAGATTATCGGCTGGATGTGTCGGAGGGGTTTCAACTGTTTACCGCGCTGCAGCGGCTGAACGTGCCGAGCAGGATGCTGTACTTTCCTGACGAAGGGCATTGGATCCTGAAGCCGCAGAACTCGAAGCTCTGGTACGAGACGGTGGGGGATTGGTGCGACCGGTGGACGAAGACGAACGCGTATGCGACGACCGGGTCCGAGGGGAGCGCGGCGCCTGTCGCATCGCCGCGGGTGCCGACGAGTTCGAGGATGGGGGTATCGCGGCCCACCGAGATGGAGGAAGATAAGCCGGTGCCGGAGAAGCCGGTCACTCCGCCGATTGCGATGGAGCGGGCTCCGAGGCGGGGTTCGGCTCAGGCTGCGGACGAATCATCCGCTCCGGTTGGTGCGCCTCCTGTTGTCGGGGCCTCTTCGACGGCTGGGAAGGCGAAATCATCGAAATCATCCAGGGGCGGGGCCGGTCATGCTTCGTTCCAGATTGAAATAAGCGCACCGAGTGATGAGGTGCAGCTGGGCGGCGATGCGCGGATCGTGATTGCGCTGACGAACCTGGCTGAACATCAGATCTTATTTGCGCATCGGCCTGGGATGAACAATCCGGAGTTTTCCTACACGTTTCAGGTTCGGAATGCAGCGGGGCGTGTGGTGGAGGAGACTGCGTACGGTCGCGAGTCGCGGATGCATCCGGAGTCGGAGGGCCG
>DATMPD010000052.1:0-5035 GCA_035567955.1 Edaphobacter sp. | reverse complement strand
CAGGAGCAGCAGAGCAAGGTTTCGGCTGCGATTGATGCGGGCAAGGATGCCTATGCGAGCACGACGAGCGAGCAGAGTTCGTAGAGTAGATTTATGGTGGACAGGGCCCGGTCAGCCGTTGGTGGTGGCCGGGCCTTATGACTGTTGGCTATATTTTTAATTGCCAATATTTTTTAAGAGAGCGAGAGACGATATGGAAGCGGCGCGAATCGTAATGTCTGGAATGTGGCTGCAGGATGCGGGATCGCTTTCCGGGAGCTCGCATTTGCTCGAGTGGTTTGTCGGCCTGGTGGCGTTGGCGATGGCGGTGCAGGCGGGTGCAGTCATCGTGATGGCGGTAGGCTTGGTCAAAGTAAGCAAACGCGGGCTGGAGATCGCGGAAGAGCTGCGAACGAAGATTGGACCGGTCCTGGATACGACTCAAAGCGTATTTCACGATGCGGCGCCGAAGGTAAAGATCATCACCGAGAACCTGGTGGAGACGACCCATATGGTTCGCAACAAGACGCGGGAGCTGGATGCGACGGCGAGCGAGTTGAACATGAAGACGCGCGCGCAGGCGGCTCGGGTGGATGGGATGGTGACGTCAGTCCTGAATACTACGGCTGAAATTTCAGAGACGTTGCAGCGTGCAGTGAAGGTTCCGGTGCGCGAGGTTGCGGGTCTAGTGAATGGTTTTAAGGCTGGCGTGGAGGTTCTGGTGGGGCGGGCGAAAGGGTTTGGACGCGACAAGCCGAATGGGGTGCGAGGGCGGGATACGGAGTGGTGAGGGGTTTTGTCCGCTGATTCTCAGTTCTTCTAGTTTTTATTTTAGATCCGTCAGAGGATCCAACCGCCTCCGACTACCTCGTCTTCCTGATAGAAGACGGCGGACTGGCCGGGGGTGATGGCGCGTTGGGGCTCGTCGAAGAGGGCGTGGACGGTGTTGTCGTCGACGCGGCTGAGCGTGGCCATGGCGGGGGTGTGGCGGTGGCGGACCTTTGTTGAGACGCGGATGGTTTCGCCTTCGGCGAGGCCGGGGATAGAGATCCAGTTGAGGCGGTTGGCGAAGAGGTCGCGGGAGAAGAGATCTTCGTTGGGGCCTACGGTGACCTGGTGGGAGTCGGGGTGGATGGCGAGGACGTAGAGCGGGTTGGTCGAGGTGAGGCCGAGGCCCTTGCGCTGGCCGACGGTGAAGGTCTGGATGCCTTCGTGGTGGCCGATGACCTCGCCGGTGGTGGTGACGAGTTCTCCGGAGGTGTCGGGGAGTTCTTCGTTCTGCTCGTCGAGGTAGGCCTTGAGAAAAGTGTTGTAGTCGCCGCCGGGGATGAAACAGATCTCCTGCGAGTCGGACTTGGTGGCGACGGCGAGGCCGGCTTCGGCGGCCATCTCGCGGACTTCGGGCTTGCGCATCTCGCCGAGGGGGAAGAGGGTGCGGGAGAGCTGTTCTTGCGTCAGGCCGAAGAGGAAGTAGGTCTGGTCCTTGGTGTGATCGGCGGGGCGGGAGAGAATCCAGCGGCCGCGGGTTTCGTCGAAGTGATTGCGGGCGTAGTGGCCAGTGGCGATGCGGTCGGCGCCGATCTGGCGGGCGGTGATGAGGAGCTGGTCGAACTTGAGGTGGTTGTTGCAGAGGGTGCAGGGGATGGGGGTGCGGCCAGCGAGGTACTCGCTGACGAAGGGCTTGACGACTTCGGCTTCGAAGCGGTCTTGCTGGTTGACGACGTAGTAGGGGATGTCGAGCTGCTCGGCTACGTGGCGGGCGTCGTACACATCATCAATGCTGCAGCAGCGGCCCTGGACGGCTTCGGGCATGCCCTCGTGGCCGGCGAGACGGCGCTGGTTCCAGAGCTGGAGCGTGAGGCCGACGAGGGTGTGGCCCTGGGCGCGCAGCAGTGCGGCTACGGCGGAGGAGTCGACTCCTCCGGACATGGCTACGGCGATTGTCTCGTTTTCGTTGTGGGGTGTGGTGGGCATTGTCTGGCGCTTCAGTCTGCTGTTTCTATTTTCGCATTTTTGGGGACTTGACGAGGCGCAGGCGGCGGTGCGAAGTGTGTCCATAAATGAACGGAGAAGTTCGGAAGTGAACAGGTTCTTGCGAGTCGCTGCGTAGTTGTTGCTGTAAATACATTGGTTTTAGCGCATTTGTTTGGTGAACCACATGCTTTGATCTTGCGTAGTAATTGAGCAGCGAGGAGAGAAACCGTGCTTGAAAACTTGCGATATGCGGTGCGGCAGCTTTTCCGGGCACCGACGTTTACGATTGTGACGATTCTTACGCTGGCTCTGGGCGTGGGCGCGAATACGGCGATCTTCAGCGTGATTCAGGCTGTGCTGCTGCATCCGTCGGGTGTGCAGGATCCGGAGCGTGTGGCTTCGTTTCATGCCAAGTACACGCAACTGAACCTGCCGAGCATTGGAGTCTCTGCGCCTGATTTTCAGGATGCGCAGTCGATGAAGGGGATGGTGGACACGGCTGCGATGGTGCAGAACGCGAGCTTCAATGCGACGTTCGATGGAAGGACGCAGCATCTGCGTGCGGCGAAGGTTAGTCAGCCGTGGTTCCAGGTGTTTGGGGCAGAGCCGATCCTTGGGCGGACGTTTTTGCCGGAGGAGGATCAGAAGGGCGCCGAGCGCGTGATTGTCCTAAGCTATGCGGCGTGGCAGAGGATGTTTGGCGGACAGCATGACGTGATTGATAAGAAGGTGCTGCTGGATGACCAGTCGTATCGCGTGATTGGCGTGATGCGCAGCGATTTTGCGTGGCCGAAGGGCGTGGAGCTGTGGACGCCGCTGGGGCTCGAGCCGACGGCGTTTGCCGCGAATAATCGCTTCAATGAGTCGTATGGCAGCGTGGTCAAGCTGAAGCCGGGTGTCTCGGTGGCGCAGTTCAACGCGGGGATTGAGCAGAAGAGGCTGGAGGAGATTCGACGCGAGGGAACGAGCGGATTCAACTTTGGACAGACCTCGGGGTGGGGGATGTTTGCGCAGCCGTGGACGGAGGACGCTGCGGGAGATCTGCGCAAGCCTCTGTTTGCGCTGTTTGCCGTGGTGGCGATGATTCTGCTGATTGCGTGCACGAATATCTCAGGGCTGATGCTGGCCAGGTCTTCGACGCGGATGAAGGAGCTGGCGATACGGACGGCGCTGGGTGCTTCGCTAAGGCAGCTTGCCATGCAGTTCGTGGTGGAGACGGCGTTGCTGGCGGGGACGGCGACGGTGATTGGCGTGGTGGCGGGACCGCTGCTCGGTAAGATGCTTTTGCTGGCGATTCCGCATGATCTGGCACGGGGCTTTGCGGTTCATACGGATTTGAGGGTGGTGCTGGCGGCTGCTGGGTTTGGTCTGCTGGCGGCGTTTTTGGCGGGACTGGCACCGGTGGTGCAGCTTGCGCGGAGGTACAAGTCGCTGCAACTGAGCGAGTACAGCAAAGGTGCAACGGCGGGCGCGGGACGGCAACGCTTCCGCAATGTGCTGGTGTGCACGGAGATTGCGCTGGCGTTTCTGCTGGTCGCGGGGAGCGGGTTGTTTCTGGCGAGTCTGAGACAGTTGCAGACGGTTGACCCGGGGTTCAAGAGCGAGTCGGTTTTGACAGGCAAGGTGACGCTGGATGCGACGAACTATAAGGGGCAGGACCTGAAACAGGCGAACTTTATTCACGACGTGACGGAGCGGTTAGGTGCGCAGCCTGGTGTTGTGGCAGCAGCTGCGGTTTATCCGATGCCGTTTGCGAGCGGGATGTATCCTTCGGCGAGTTTTGGGATTGTGGAGAAGCCGACGGGGCCGAACGATCCGGGGCCACACGGAGACAAAGGGTGGGCGACGCCGGGATATCTGAGGGCGATGCAGATTCCGCTGCTTGAAGGGCGATGGTTCAGCGAGGAGGACAGGAAGGATTCGCCGGCGGTGGCAGTGATTGACGACATGTTGGCGAAGGCTTATTGGCCGGGAAGAAGCGCGGTGGGCGGACATCTGCGGCTGGGCGGGCAGGACTCGCCGCCAGTGGAGATTGTGGGGGTGATCGGGCATGTGAGGAAGGATTCGCTGGAGGTGGAGGAGAACAAGGGCATTATCTACCGGCCGATGGCGCAGCAGCCTGTGGGTGAGGCAGTGTTTGTCGTGCGGACGAAGATGGATCCGGATGCGATGCGGGCACCGCTGACGGAGGCGGTGAGGGCGGTGGATTCGACTGAGGCTGTGTACGAGGTGGGGACGCTTGGCAGTTTTGTTGGGGACTCGCTGGCGGCGCGGCATCTGCTGGTGTGGCTGTTGACGATGTTCGGCGGGCTGGCTTTGTTGCTGGCGGCGATTGGGATTTATGGCTTGTTGAGTTTTACGGCTTCACAGCGGACGACGGAGATTGGGATTCGCATGGCGCTGGGGGCGCAGCGGTGGCAGGTGGTTTCGCTGATGCTGCGGGAGTCTTTGGTGCTGATGGGAGCGGGAATCCTGGCGGGGCTTTTGCTGACATTTGTGGCGCAGCGGATTCTGATCCATTCGTTTGCGGCGATGGATTCGGGGCTTTCGCTTTCGCTGGTGTCTGCGGCGTTTAGTTTGTTTGTGGCTGCGGCGGTTGCTTCGATTGTGCCGGCTCGGCGGTCGGCTAGTGTCGATCCGGTGGTGGCGTTGCGCAATGAGTGAGGGTGGTGAGGCGTTGCAGCGAATTACTTCGCTGCAACGGTTTTGCTTGGGTAGATGGCTTGGACGGTGAGGATTTCGTAGGGCTTGATGGGGACTGTGATTACGTCTCCGCTCAGATTGAGGTGGGCGCCTTCGGGTTTCTCCATGAGGTTGGTTTCGATAGCGTAGGTGGCTCCGGGTGGGATGTGGAGTTTGACGTCAGTGGCGGTGCCGGCCCACTCGTACATGCGGAAGACGAGGGCGTCGGCGTCTTCGGCTTTTTTGATTGCGGTAAGGGTGACGTTGGGGTTTTCGATGCTGGCCCAGGAGTGTTCTGCGGGGAGGGTGCCGGTGTGTGGGAAGACTTGTTCGGCTTTGAGGGGGTCGTTGAGTTCGTAGCCGCGACGGACGGTCTGGGCTTGCTTCCAGGTGCCGGCGT
>DATMPD010000051.1:0-7769 GCA_035567955.1 Edaphobacter sp. | reverse complement strand
GTGCTGCCGCCGGAGATAGAGCGATTTGCGGCTGGGGACGTCATCACCATTCTTCTGCGGTAGTAGGCTTTAAGGATGAAAAAGAAAGATTCGATCTATTCGGCTGAACTGATCGTCGACGATCTAGCGGACGGTCTGCCTGATGCAACCACTCCGACTCTGTCGCACTACGATGAGTCAGGCCGCGCATGCATGGTCGATGTGAGCGCGAAGGCAGCGACGCGGAGGGAGGCGGTAGCCGGGGCCTTCGTCGAACTCTCCGAGGCAGTGCTGGCCGCGCTTCCGCAGAATCCGAAAGGAAATCCGCTGGAGGTCGCGCGCTTCGCCGGAATTCAGGCGGCGAAGCAGACGTCGAACCTGATTCCGATGTGTCATCCGCTCGCGTTGAGCTTTGTCGATGTGCGGGTTCAGGTCGTGGAGGGCGGTGTCGCGATCGAGGCTACGGCAGCGACTGTTGCGGGCACAGGAGTCGAGATGGAGGCGATGACGGCGGCGTCGATCGCGGCGCTTACGGTCTACGACATGACGAAGGCGCTCGACAAGGGGATTCGCATTCGCGAGGTTGCGCTGCTGCGCAAGAGCGGCGGCAAGAGCGGAGAGTATCGGCGCGAGAGTGTTTAGCTGTAGAACTACAGAGCCGTCGCGAGCGTGACGGCGAAGAGGTGTTGCGGGTCCTGCCATGATCGCGTCGCCTTGAAGTTGGCAGAGGCCAGCAATGCTTCGACTGCGGCTGGGGTGAATTTGTAACTGTTTTCGGTGTGAATGGTCTCGCCTTTGACGAAGTTGACGGTCAGGGCCGGGCCGCTGGAGTTTGCGGGAATGCGGACGCGCTGAGCGGCGAGGGATTCCAGATGCATCTCGATACGGGACTCCTCAGGATTCCAGAGCACCTTGTGACGGAACTTCTCGGTGTCGAAGTTGGCGCCGAGGTCGCGGTTCAGGCGCATCAGAACGTTCAGGTTGAAGGCGGCGGTGGTGCCGGCAGCGTCGTCGTAGGCGGCCAGCAGAGTGGCTTCGGTCTTGTGCTCTCCCGGTACCAGGTCGGTCCCGAGCAGCAGCGTATCGCCGGGGAGCAGCTGCGCGCGGAGGTTGCGCAGAACCTCGCGCGAGCCTTGCGGCGTGAAGTTGCCGATGCTGGAGCCGATGTAAAGCGCCAGCGTCCTCGTATTGATGAGGCGATTCAACGGAAGAGCCTCGCGCGTGTAGTCGGTTACCTGACAACGCACGGTGACCCCGGGAATGTTCTTTAGGATGTTTTCACTGGCCTCCGCCAGCGCGGTCTCGGATACGTCGACGGGTTGGTAGACGACGCTTCCCTGCTGGCGAACTGCGGCGGCGAGCAGAATTCCGGTCTTTGTGGCCGTACCCGCGCCGAGTTCGATCAGGGTCAGCTTGCCAGCCGGTCCCTGTCCTCGCGCTGCCTCGCGCAGAATCTCGTCGGCATGGGCCGCGAAGATACTGCGTTCCGTGCGGGTCGGGTAGTACTCAGGGAGTTCGGTAATCTCCTCAAAGAGACGCGAGCCCGCCTCATCGTAGAAGAGCCACGGGGAGAGCGTCTTGGGCGTCGCAGTTAGACCCGCTTGAACTTCCCGGGCTACCGCTTCGCTGGGGCTGGTCGATATGGCTTCCGGTGCGATGGCGAATGTTGACACGTAGAGGTCCTCTCCGGTTCCTGCAACCTTGCGGGCGGCCAAGCGGGCGGCATTACTCGAAGGGTCTCCCCACCGCTGCCTGACTTTGATGCAGCTCAAGCGAAATTTGTTCAGCTTATTTTCTACGGGTTTGATGTCTTTTAGATTGGCCTGAATTTCGTCAAATTCGATCGAAGAGCGTCCATGATACCGAAGCCCCCGCCCAAATTGATAAATAGGGGAGTCCGGGCTAAAATATTGAGTGAGTACTCAGCAAAAGGGCGTTCGATGGCACGGCTCAAAAGCGAAGATAAGCGGAATTCCATTCTTTCCGCCGCGATAGAGGTCTTCGCGGAGCGGGGACTGGCTGCGCCAACCGCCGCGATCACAGCGGTGGCCGGAGTCGCTGAAGGCACGCTGTTTACCTACTTCAGGACCAAAGACAAATTGGTGAACGCGTTGTATGGTGAGATCAAACTGGAACTGGCGGACGCGATGATGTCCGGCTTCCCGCGGAAGACCAGCGTACGTCATCGACTGCAGCATGTGTGGAATCGCTACGTGGAATGGGGCATCGCACACGAGAAACAGCATAAAGTTCTCAGGCAGATGATGGTTTGGGAAGGATTGACGGACGAAGCAAAGGCCGCCGGATCCGCCCCCTTCGTCGAGATTGACACCGTGGCGCAGGATGCTATCGCACAACGGCTTGTGAAGGATCTGCCCAGGCCTTTTGTTGCAGCGACCATGAGCGCACTGGCAGACACCGCAATTGATTTCGCGCGCCAGGACCCCAAAAGGGCTGGGGTGTACCAGGTCTCCGGATTCGAGATGTTTTGGGCGGGCATCTCGCGAAGAACTTAATCCCGATTTCTTGTGAATCAAAATGAGTATGTACGCACTCATATACTTGAAGCGAAGAAGGAAACAGCATGGCGAAATGGACAGTAGCGGATATTCCTTCCCAGCGGGGCAAGCTGGCGATCGTAACCGGAGCGAATAGCGGCATCGGCTGGAATACGGCGTTGGAGCTGGCGCGTGCCGGAGGCGAAGTGATCCTCACGGCCCGGACCAAGGCCAAGGGGCAGGACGCAATCGACCGCATCCGCCGCCAGCTGCCGCAGGCCAAGGTGCGGTTCGAGCTGCTCGACCTGGCCAGTCAGCGGTCGGTGCGAGCGTTTGCCGCGAAGATCAACAGCAGCGAGGCGAGGCTGGATCTGTTGGTGAACAACGCCGGAGTAATGCGCATACCTCGGCGCGAGGTGACCGAGGATGGATTTGAGATGCAGTTTGGCACGAACTACTTCGGGCCGTTCGCGCTCACGCTACTGCTCCTTCCTGCCTTGCAGCAAGCGCCCTCTCCCCGGGTCACGACGGTTTCGAGCGGAGCGGCAAATATGGGCCTGAAGAAGATTAACTTCGATGATTTGCAGTGGGAGAAATCCTATGCGCCGTGGAACGCTTACTGCCAATCCAAGCTGGCTGACCTCATGTTAATGCTGGAACTGGCCAGACGATCGAGCGCCGACGGAATAAGACTGATCAGTAACGCAGCCCATCCCGGCTTCGCCCGTACCAATCTTCAGACGAGCGGACCGGGAAGGCAGCTGAATCTCCTTGAGAGGAGCATTATGCCGTTGATGTCTCACGATGCCGCTAGCGGAGCACTGCCTACGCTCCGTGCTGCGACCTCGCCGGACGCCTCTTCCGGCACCTATTTCGCGCCGGAACGATTGTTCAACCTCAAGGGCGATTGCATTCCCGTGAAGCTACCGAAGCCCGCGCTCGATGAGGTGGCCGCGCGAAGGCTGTGGGAGATCTCAGAACGGCTCACGGGCGTAGGTTGGCCTTCAGGCGAACGGGTAGTAACTGCTATGATTTCGCAACATCATCTCTGAGCTTGCCAAGTCGACCTCCCGAGATGCTTAGGAACGAGGAACTCGCTTGAGCGTGAAGAGAATGATGCCTTGGGTAGTTGCGTTTGTGGCACTCCTTGGAAGCAGTCTGCATGCGCAGGACATCGCAGGCGACTGGCAAGGCACCCTCAAGATAGGAGACGGGCTCCGGATTATTCTGCACATCGTGAAGGGCGATAACGGTGGCTGGAACGGGGTGATGTACAGCATCGATCAGACAACCGATGGCATTCCCGTCAGTTCTCTGACTATGCAGGGCACCGACTTGAAGTTCTCTGTAGAACAGATTCGCAGCAGCTATGAAGGCAAGCTTAGTCCCGACGGCAATTCGATTGCCGGTACCTGGACACAAGGCGCACCTCTTCCGCTGGACCTGCAACGTGCGACCAAAGAGACTGCATGGCCGATCGATGCGGCGTCCCACACCGTCTCGTTCGTCACCGTAGACAAGGATGTCAAGCTGGAGGTGGTGGACTGGGGCGGCTCCGGCCGGCCTGTGGTCTTGCTCACGGGCCTGGGAAACAACGCTCACGTTTATGACAAATTCGCGGCCAAATTGACTTCGACGTATCACGTCTACGGCATTACGCGGCGAGGATTCGGAGCCTCGAGCAAGCCGCCGCTTGATAACGGAAACTACACAGCGGATCGACTTGGCGACGACGTGCTGGCTGTGCTGGCCTCGCTGAAGATTGACAAACCAGTGCTCGTTGGCCACTCTATCGCGGGCGAGGAGTTGAGTTCGATCGGCTCACGCCATCCTGAGAAGGTTGCCGGCCTCATCTACCTCGATGCCAGCTTCTCCTACGCCTTCTACAATGCCGCTCGGGGAGATTTTCTAATCGATCTGATCGAGCTAAGAAAACAGTTGGATCAGCTGATGCCCGGCATGGGACCCGCCGATACGAGAGCGCAGGTTCAGGAGCTGCTGCAAACCAGCCTGCCACAGTTTGAAAAGGATCTGCAGGAACAGCAGAAGATGTTTCAAATCGTGCCGCCTCCACCGCAACAAAAGCAGAGGCCACCGTCCCCTTCCACGGCTATCGTATCGAGCGAGCAGAAGTACACCGAGATTCACGTTCCGATCCTGGCAATCGTCGCCGTCCCGCACAACCTCGGCCCGAATTTTCTGAAGGACAATCCGACCGCTCGTGCCGCAGCTATAGCCAGCGATCTGGAACGAACCGGGGCACAGGCAACCGCGTTTGAAAAGGGTGTTCCCACAGCGCGAGTCGTCCGGCTGCCAAATGCAGACCACTACGTCTTCAAGTCGAACGAAGCAGACGTGCTGCGCGAGATGAATGCGTTTATAGCCAGCCTGCCGAAATGACCGACGCGGTTTCCGGACGCTTACTTCGCCGCATCCTGCGCCAGCCGCAGCCCTGAAAACTGCCAGCGGGTCGCCGGACCGAAGAAGTTGCGATAGGTCGGCCGAATGTGCGTCGCCGGGGTCACGCACGAGCCTCCGCGCAGCACGACCTGCGACGACATGAACTTCCCGTTGTACTCACCCAGCGCGCCCGGTAAAGGCTTGTAGCCGGGGTAGCCGGTGTATCCGCTCGCGGTCCACTCCCACACATCGCCGAACATCTGCTGGAGGCCGGAGAGTGCCGGGGCCGGCGCAGGATGCAGATTGCCGGTCTCAAGCAGATTCGCCGCGGTTGCAGGCAAAACGCCAGGCTTCTTCACCGAATCGACGTTGGGGTACGTGAGCAGCGCAGGACGCGAGTCGACCTCTTTGCGAAGCAGGCCAAGCTGGCCTGCTGCATATTCCCACTCGAACTCGGTGGGCAGACGATGGCCCGCCCAGCGGGCGTAGGCGTCGGCCTCGAAGAAGCTCAGATGGCACACCGGGGTTTCGCTCAGGTCGTCGAGCGAGCGGAAGCCATGCATCGTATAGATCGACCAGCCGGAGTTTGTGCTGTTGTCGTGCTGCCAGTAGAGGGGCGCCTGCCAGCCCTCGGCGCGCATGGTCGTCCAACCCTCGGAGAGCCACAGCTCGGGGCGGTTGTAGCCGTTCTGGTCGATGAAGGCGAGGTACTCCGCACAGGTGACCAGACGGGTTGCGAGCCGATAGGGCGGGAGGTAAACCGGGTGGCGCGGCGTCTCGTTGTCGAAGGCAAAGGTATCGCTTGAAGCAGGATCCAGAGTCAGGCCGATCTCGGTCAGACCAGGCGAAAAATCCGCCCAATCGAGTGGCGGCGCGATCGTCTCACTCCTCTTCTGCGAAGGCGCCTCAACATAAGCGGGATGCAGCGGGTTGGTGAAGAGGGCGTGCTTGATGTCGGTGGCGATCAGCTCCTGGTGCTGCTGCTCGTGTTCGAGGCCGAGCGCGATACGCCGCGCAGCTTCATCGTCCAGAGAGTGCTGCATCCGCGCGATCATGGCGGCGTCCACATGGTTCCGGTAGGCGAGAATGGCGTCGAGCGGCGGCCGCGAGAACGAGGCACGAAGCTTTTTCTCCGGCATATCGCCGAGCGAGTTGTAATAACTGTTGAAGAGCCAACGAAACTCGGGATGGAACGGCTGGTATCCGGCGGAGAACTCGCGCAGAACAAATGTTTCAAAGAACCAGCTGGTGTGGGCAAGATGCCACTTCACCGGGCTCGCCTCCGGACACGACTGCACCATCATGTCTTCGGGCGACAACGGACTACAAAGCTGTCGGGTAGCCTGGCGAACGGTCTTATAGCGGGCGAGCAGCGAAGTTGCGGCGGTAGCGGTTTCTGCAGTCAGGCGCATAGGATTCTCGGAGAAGAGATAGCGAACGGAGATGTGATGCCTGGTGAGACAGCGAAGTTGCCGAAAAGGTTACACCGTCGGCTTTGATCTTACGCCGAAAATCCTATGCCGAAGCCTATGGCTTGTCGATCAACGCCAAGATCCACCATTCCGTTCACGAAATACTGCACCGCCAGCGCCACCAGCAGCAGCCCCATAATGCGCACCAGAATCCTGACGCCGGTCTCGCCCAGCGCCCGCGCCACGCGGTCTGAGTTCCCCAGCACCAGGTAGCAGATCGCCGCCGTAACAAAGATTGACGCCAGGATCGCGACCATCTGCCACTTGTTCTCGGCCTGCCCCACCAGCACCATCACGCTGGTGATCGCGCCCGGCCCCGCCAGCATCGGAATCCCCAGCGGCACGATCCCCGCGTCCTCCTTCAGCGCCGCCGCCGCCGCCTCTTCGTGCGACTCCTGCGTCGGCGATCGCTTCGCCTCCAGCATGTCCAGCCCAATCAGTAGCAAAATCACTCCGCCCGCAATCTCGAACGCCGGCAACGTGATCCCGAACATTTTGAAGATGTACTGCCCCGCCACGGCAAACGCGCTCAGCACCACCAGCGCCGTCACCGAGGCCTTCCACGCCATCTTCCGCCGCCGCGGCGCATTCACCCCAGCCGTTACAGCAAGGAAGGTCGGGAGCGCTGCAAAGGGGTCGACCAGAAAGAAGATGGAGCTCAACGCCAGCACGGAAAACCGCACATACGCCGAGGCCTTCAGACCTGCCAGACTGACAGAATGGGGATCCAAGATCACTCCCCATTCTCCCATGCCATTCATCCCGCTATAATTAAGCCTAAGGCCCTAGGAGCGCTCGAATGACCTTACAGACCACCGCGAACATCTGGCACAACGGAAAACTCATCCCCTGGGATCAGGCGAAGATTCACGTCATGTCCCACGTCGTCCACTACGGCTCGTCGGTCTTCGAGGGCATCCGCTGCTACACTCAGCCGAACGGCGCGGGCGTCTTCCGCCTGCCGGAACACATGGCGCGCCTCATCGATTCCGCCAAGATCTACCGCATGCCTCTGCCCTATACTGCAGACCAGCTCTCTGCTGCCGTCATCGACGTCATCGAAGCCAATGGCGTCACACCCTGCTACATCCGTCCCATCGCCTTCCGCGGCTACGGCGAGATGGGCGTCAACCCCTTGAAGAGCCCGGTCGAGATCTACATCGCCAACTTCCCCTGGGGCAAATACGTTCACGGCAACGAGGGCGCCGACGTCTGCATCTCCAGCTGGGCCCGCCTCGCCCCCAACACCATGCCTACGCTTGCCAAGGCCGGCGCCAACTACATGAACTCGCAGCTCATCCGCATGGAGGCCGAGATCAACGGCTACTCCGAGGGCATTGGCCTCGATACGAACGGCTATCTCTCCGAGGGCTCCGGCGAAAACCTGTTCCTCGTCCGCGGCGGCGTTCTCTACACCACG
>DATMPD010000050.1:0-2741 GCA_035567955.1 Edaphobacter sp. | reverse complement strand
CGATGTCGCCGATGCGATTGATCTTGTCGGTGCTGAGCCAGCGGGGGGCGTCGTCGGGTTCGCGAGAGGCGGGCGGGTTGATCGAAGGCACGCGGACCAGGGCCCCCTGGAGGAGATTCTGCTGGAGCGAGAGAGCCATTGCGGCGGTGAGGACATCGTCGGCGGAGTCTCCGGTGAGAACGAGGACTTTGGCGTAGGGGTCGGACGGATTGGCGCGGATGGCGATGGAGGGGCCGGAGATTGTGGTCATCTCGAGCGAGGCTGGGAGGGTGGCGGCGCTTTCGCCGATGACGATGGCGTTGCCCGGCGGGATGGTGCCTATGGAGACGGGAAAGCGAATGGGGCGTGAGTCGGCGAGGAGGCCAAACCAGGAGGCGACGATGCCGGCGGCCTGGAGGGCTTTGGGCGAGGGCTGGGTGAGGAACGCGATGGGGATGACTGGGCGGAGAGTGACCTTGGCGTCGTAGAAGGGCGCGGGAAGAAGCTTGAGATTGTCTTCGAGCGGGATCAGGGTGCCGGCAAATTCGATGGTGGAGTTGTTGTCGATGTTGGCCCAGAGCGTGGAGTGGGATGGGTCTTCGCACTTGGGGGCGTAGTGGCCGATGAACTCGAAGGTGAGTTGGTTGTCGGGCGCGAATAACTCAGCGGGTATGGTGACGGTCGAGTCGAGCAGGGAGTTGTTTCGGATGGGTGTGGTGTTTGCCGTGGGCGTGGGGCTGGGCGGAGGGACCGCGGCGGGTTGCGCGGTTACCGGGAGTGTGGCGAAGAGAGTGCCGTTGAGGCTCACCTTGAGATGACTGAGAGATGGGATGAGTGCGGGCGAAGCGTGGTAGCGCAGGTGCATGGTTGCGGTCTTGACGAGCTGCGTTCGCGGGAGGGAGAAGTGGATGGTGTCGATGGCCTGGACGCCGTGAAGGACGATGGTGTTGGAGACGCCGAGGTCGGAGAGGGCGAGGGTGTTGTCGAAGGGGGCGGCGGCGACGGCGGGTTTTGCGCTGGCGGAGGTTTGCGCGATGGCTGGATGGGGATTTGCGGCGGTGCCGAGAACAGCCAGGAGGCAGAGCGGCACGATGCTGGTGGCTAGTTTGCGGGAGGGCGTATCGTTCTTTGATTTCGTCAGTTCGCGAAGTGCCTTGGTCAGGCCTACGAATGCGAGTTTGATGATTCTGCCGAAGCTGGTCAGGGGCCTGTCGGCTTCGCGGGTTTCGCCCCAGCCGAGCCAGGTGTCGGCGCGGGAGTAGAGGACCATGGTGAGGGCTTCCTCTTCCTGCAGGGTGAGGGGATCGAATTGGGCGCGGAGGGTGTTGCCGCTGATTCCTACGAGGGTGGCCGGTAGTGTTGCGTTGCCGTCGAGGACCGGCAGGGTGAGCTTGATGGCGTCGCCGGGGTTTGCGATAAAGTCGCGCTCCATGCGGATCATGAGGCCGCCGCTGGAGACGTCGGTGGTGACGCCGTGGATGATCGATCCGTTGGGGAGTCGCACGTCGGCCGGCACGGTCATGGCGAGGCGAACGGTTTGACGGCGCTGGCGGCTCTCCCACGCTACCGAGGTGGCGACCATGAGGATGATGAGGTTGAAAAAGACCCAGATGAGATTCATTACGATGGTGCCGACGTGGTTGCCTTCGTACATTCGGGCGAGGAGGTTTAGCGGGAAGGCTGAAGCTGCGCCGGGAAGCTGAAAGAGTCTTGGAATGGCGCAGAGGATGCCGAGAAGGTTCAAGCCGATCAGGAAGAGGAATGGGCGCGCGAGATGACGGTCGAAGAATCTGCGGTTCACGACACCGCCCTTCGCGGTGACGTGGAAGCGGCCCAATTTTGGATTGATGAGTGCGAGCAGGGTCGGCAGGAGAAGGTAGGGCGCGAGGACGGTCTCGTAGATGTCGTTCCAGAAGGAGTGGCGGTGCTGGCCCTGGATGCGGGAGTTGGCGATGTTGGAAAGCGCGAGATGGGGGAAGGCGTAGGCGAGGATGGCGGCCCAGTAGCCGGGGATGTTGGTGTGGCCGAAGATGAGATAGATCAGCGGCGCAGTGAGAAAGATCAGGCGCGGAAGAGCATAGAGAAAGTGCGTCATTGCGTTGAAGTAGCAGAGGCGCTGCGCAGGGCTGAGGCCGCGGGCAAAGAGCGGATTATCGATGCGCATGATCTGGATCATGCCGCGCGCCCAGCGGATGCGCTGCTTGACGTGTCCACTGAGACGTTCTGTGGCTAGGCCCGCGGCCTGAGGGATGTTGATGTAGGCGGTGTTCCATCCGTTGGTCTGCATGCGCAGTGAGGTGTGGGCGTCTTCGGTTACGGTTTCGACGGCCATGCCTCCGATCTCGTCGAGCGCGGAACGGCGGAGCACGGCGCAGGAGCCGCAGAAGAAGGTGGCGTTCCAGAAGTCGTTGCCGTCCTGCACGACTCCGTAGAAGAGCTCGCCTTCGTTGGGGATCTTGCGGAACTGGTCGAGATTGCGCTCGAAGGGATCGGGCGAATAGAAGTGATGCGGGGTTTGCAGCATGCCCAGCTTGCTGTCGCGCAGGAACCAGCCGAGAGTTATCTGGAGGAAGCTGCGGGTGGGGACGTGGTCGCAGTCGAAGATGGCGAGGTAGGGTGCGCTGAGACGAGGGAGCGCGGAGTTGATGTTGCCGGCCTTGGCGTGTTCATTGTCGTCACGGGTCATGTAGCCGATGCCGGCGTCTTCGGCGAAGCTGCGGAACTCTTCACGCTTGCCGTCGTCGAGGATGTAGACGTGGAGC
>DATMPD010000049.1:0-4622 GCA_035567955.1 Edaphobacter sp. | reverse complement strand
TAATACAAGAAGACCGACCCACGGGGCCGTACATCGAAGCGCTGGTGAACCCGTCCTAAGACGGCGGGACCTAACCGTGGCTCTTTAGGCGTTCCTGACTGGAGGACTGCACACCGAACCATGTCTACGAGTCGGGCCCCTGTTCAATGAATGTTGGTTCAACCAGCGTTGTTCTAGTACCTGCTTAGCAGGCCGGCTTTCTTAAGTTGGATGCTAAATGTGCCGGACCGGCTTTGCAAGTTGCGGTGGGAATGGCTTAGGTCGCTTGCACGACATTTGGGCGATAGAGATTGCTGCGCGGCTACGGTTTCTCGGGCCAGTCCTTGTCGGGGCTGCGGGGTTGGGGTTGATTGGGGCTGAGGTTTTCCGGGGTGATGTCGGCGAAGATGAAGTTTTCGGGCGGGACGGGGCTTCCGGCGAGGCGGCGCAGAAGAGCGAGCTGGCCGGCGTGGGTCATGGCGTCGGAGAAGGGGCCTTGGAGGAGGATTTCGGGGGTGATGCCGTGGAGTTCTGTTCCTAGATCGATGTGTTTGGCGACGTCGGCGAGGATCTCGTGGAAGTGCGCGATGGCGGCGGAGAAGTCCGGCAGGATCGGCGGCTGGTAGGCGCCGCCGAGGAAGTAAGTGCGCGAGTAGCCGAGAACGCTGTCCATGTGGCGGATGAGTTCGTGCGGCGTGCGGACCTGCGGGGCGGCGCGGAAGTCGGCGAATTCGGCTGGAGCATCGCGGAGGGCTTTCTGAGTTCTGTAGGCGAGGGCTGCAAGGAAGTGTCTTAAGAGAATTCGCGTTTCGTCCATGCATGCTCTTTTATCAGAAGGCAGGTTGCGTCGACAGGCGGACGGGAAGTATTGGCGCTACAAGCTGACCGCAGGTTCCTTCGACAGGCTCAGGACAGGCTCTTCGACTACGCCTCTCGCGAGACCGCGAGAGGCTTTGCTCAGGATGACAATTGTTAGATCAAACCGCATAAGCCTAAGCCTGTGTTGATCCGCTCTAGTTGCCGACGTGGTTTATCGGAGCGGGCGCGGCCTTGGCCCGGGCGATGAGCTTTTTCAGTTTGCCCTCTACGTCGGAGCCTGAGCCGAGCATCTCGGCGGTGAGGACTCCGTCGGAGTCGATGGTGAAGTAGTGGGGGATGGAGTTGATCTGGAAGAGATTGCTGAGGTGGTGGTCGGCGTCGCGGTATTGAATCCAGGTCATCTCGTTTTTGTCGATGAAGTTTTTCCACTTGGTTTCGTCGGAGTCCCAGCTGACGCTGATGATGACGAGAGGCTGGCCGGCGAACTCTTTGGCGATCTTCTTCATGTGGGGTAGTTCTTCGTTGCAGGGGCCGCACCAGGTGGCCCAGAAGTCGATGAGGACGACGCGGCCGCCCATGGCGTCGAGGTTGAACTTTGCGCCGTCGAGGGCGGTGACGGTGAAGGGCGGGGCCATCTTGTGGGTCGAGAGCATGGGGTCTTCGGCGAAGTGCTGGGCGCGGAGGTAGCTGGGATCGCTGGGCGAGACGCAGGTGAGGCAGGTCTTGAACTGGTCGCGGGCTGCGTCGATCTGATTGAGACGGGCGAGGACCTGTCCGTCGAGGTAATGGGCGGAGGCGTTTTTGGGATTGTCGGCGATCGCGGATTTGAAGGCGGCATCGGCGGCGTTGAGGAGATCGGCCTTGTTTTTGTCTCCGGCCTGATAGAAGAGGGCGTGGCCGCGCTTGGTCTCGGCGTAGGACTTGTCGGTGGAGCTGGCGGCGATGGCTTCGAGAGCGGTGGCCGTGACGGCGGCGTCCTTGTAGCTGCCTGACTTCATCTGGAGGGTGAAGATCGACTCGAGGCAGGCGGTGTCTTTGCCTTGGGCGATCTTGCTGGCCTTTTTGTAGGTCTCGATGGCGAAGAGGATCTGACGCTCCTTTTCCAACTGCTTTGCTTCGGCCATGGCGGAGACGAACTTTGGGTCGGATTTGTAGTCGGGGGTCGATTGCGCGTGGAGGGAGGATGCGAGGGCGAGACAGCAGAGAAGGACCGCAGGCAGAGTGAAGGGACGCATCGGATGGCTCCGGAACGATGATGGAAGGACGTGTCCATCATTCCTGCGACCCGGGGAAAGTTCAAGCTAAATCTTTCTGCTAGTTGGTGCAGACGGAGGAAAAGACGCAGGTCCCTTCGACAAACTCAGGGCAGGCTCTTCGACTACGTCGTTCGCACAATGCGCGAACGACTCCGCTCAGGATGACAGGGTTTGGGGCTGCGGATGGAAGACAGACAACGACAGAAGCAGATCCCTGCGGGATGACAAACAAAAGAACAGACAACGACAAGAGCAAAAGAACAGGCAACAGCAAGAGCAAAAGAACAGGCAACGGCAGGAACAACCGCAGGTTCCTCGGCTATCCGACCCTTGCGGGCGTTATCCGACCTTGCGGTCTTCGAGGACTTCGTCGAGCATGTGGGCGAGGGTGGAGGCGCGGGTGCGGGTGGAGTGCTGCGAGTTTTGCAGCGTGCCGGCGAGGTTGGCGATCTGGTCGTGGCGCTGGCGGGCGGTGCAGAGTTCGTCGGCGATGTTGAGGGCGGCGAGGACGGCGACGCGGAGGCTGTCGACGGTGTTGCCGAGGGCGGCGACGGCGCGCATTTTGGCGTCGACGATGGCGGCGAGGCGCTCGATGTAGGCGGGATCGGTGCCGCGGAGATTGTAGATCTGGTCGTAGATGTCTACGGCGACGGCTTGGGAGACGGCCTGGCTCTGCGCGGGCTGGGGCGGCGCTTGAGGTGGGGCTTCGAGGGTTTGGTCCATCGTGTCTCCTTTGCGTTGAGGTTAGAGAAGTTCGTCCATCTGCTGGAGCATTTTTTCGACGCGGAGGCGGACCTGGTCGCGCTCTTTATTGAGTGTGCTGAGCTCGGATTCGACGGCGCGGGCGTTGCTTTGGATGGCGTCGAGTTGCTCGCGGAGGGAGGCAACTTCGGCCTCGGCGGCGGCGCGGGCTTCGCGCTCGCGCTTGACGATTTCGACGGCGCGGAGGACTTTTTGTTCGAGCGCCTGGAACTCGTCGGCGCTAATACCAGAGCTGAGGGTGGAGGTACTCATATTTCTATGAGTATAGACGCCGTGGGAGTGGATTCGCCTGAGGGAAACCGGGGTGGAATCTATCTGGATGCGGGGTTTTCCGGGTTAAATGTTGATGCTGGTGGAGGTTGCGAATTTCCTGGGGGTTATGCGTTTTTGACGCTTTTTTTGTGGTGAGTTTGTGGTGGAGTGTGTGGTTTTGGATTTCTTTTGGGTGTTGCCGGAGGAGGCAGTTGCCTGAGCCTTTCGTGCCGAAGGCAACGGTAAAGACACGAAGTGATGGGCTGAAAGGGTTCGAGCGGTTGCGGTGAGTGGAATTTTTCGGGGTCCTTCACTGCGTTCAGGATGACAGCAAGGACGCACTTGCGAGGCAGCAAGGACCCAGTGCCCTGGGACAGCAAGTACGCGCTTCCTGGGACAGCAGAGACACGCTTCCTTAGGTTCGGAGGGTGCCTCCGAGGCTGGTGAGGGTTTCGATGATCTGTGTGGACCATTGTGTGAGTTCGTCGTCGCGGAGGGTGCGGTCGTGGGATTGGAAGACTGTGCGCAGGAGGAGGGAGTAGACGCCTGGGAATTTTTTCGCGTCGCGCCAGACTTCGATCGGCTTGAGGCTTTGGAGCTCGGGGATGGCGAGGGCGTGGATGGCCGAGGCGATCGTGTGCCACTGGGTGGCGTCGGGGAAGACGAAGGAGAAGTCGCGCTCGACGGCCTGGAAGCGGGAGAGGTCGCGGGCGGTGATTTTCTTTAGTGGCAGGTCGTAGAGTTTCGCTAGATCGAGCTGGGCGAGATAGACGGGTTGGCGGAGTTTGCGTTTTTGAAGTTCAGAGGCGGCGAGTTCGCCGAAGTGGGCGATGGGTTGGTTGTTGACGAGGGCGGTGGCGGAGCGGCCGGGCTCAAGCCAGGCGGGGGCTTCCGGGGTGAACGTCACAGCGGCTGGCCCGCCGGGTGGGGTGAAGAGCGAGAGGACGGATTCGATGGCGCCTTTGAGTTCGAAGAAGAGGGGAGCCTGTGCGGTGTATCGGTCGGTTGTGGCGGGGTTGCCGGTGAGGCCGAGAGAGAGCCGGGGGGATTCGTGGACGGCCTCGATGATGGCGCTGTCGGGGGGGACCGTGGCGGTGAAGATCTGGCCCTGCTCGAAGAGGCGGACGTCTTTTACGTCGCGGTTGAGGTTGTGGGAGAGCATGTTCAACATGCCGGGGATTAGGGACGGGCGGAGGAGGGAGGCCTCTTCGGAGAGGGGGTTTTCCATGGGGACGGTTCCCTGCCCGTTTTCGAGAAAGAGATTGGCGTCGTTGTGGGAGGCAAAGGTGCTGGAGATGGATTCGCTGTAGCCGAGGGCTAGGAGGCGGGTGCGGACGGCGGCTTCTTTGGCTGCGATTGGTTGGGCGATGACGGGGAGCGGCGCGGGGAGGGTATTGGCGAAACGGTTGTAGCCGTAGACGCGGGCAACCTCTTCGATGAGGTCGATCTCGCGCTCGAGGTCGAGACGCCAGGAGGGGAGTTGGACGGAGAAGGTGGTGTCGGGAACGGAGGAAGCCATACCCCAGGGGCTAAAGCCCCCTTTTTTGCCAGCCC